>NZ_JBYSWT010000049.1:0-36496 GCF_058781435.1 Pseudomonas sp. FW507-12TSA | reverse complement strand
ACCGCTTTCGACCGAGAGGATCGAAACGCTAACAAGGCCACTTTCGCTGCCTTATCAGCTCCTTTCGGGCTTCGATGGACTGAAGCCTGACCGCTGTCGAAATCTTCGTAACTCGTTGAATCTCAAGGAGTTTTCCGTTTCGACTGCGCCGGAAGTGGGGCGAATTATAGACCTGTAGAATCTGCCGTCAAGCACTAATTACGCTTTTCTTGCAGAAGATGCTTTTCCAATCATAAGCCGAGGAATACGCCGAGCCACGGAGGGCAGGCGCAGCACCATTAATACTGCCCCCAAAGACGCGTAGATGGCCCATTCCTTCAAATCGGCCCTAACGATCCACAACATATGCAGCAACCCAAGCCCAAGAATGAAATAGACCAAGCGATGCAACTTCTTCCAGCGAGCTCCCAACCGTCGTTGGCTGTAGCGATTGGATGTTACCGCCAACGACAGCAGAAGGATGAACCCCAAACTACCGACAAGGATATAAGGCCGCTTGCGCAACTCCACGCCAAGTTGCGACCAGTCCAACCCCAGTATGAAAACGCCATAGGCAGTCAAATGCAGCGCCACATAAGCAAAGCACCATAATCCCAACTGCCGTCGCACAGCGATCCAACCCGACCAACCTGTCAGCATCTGCAGTGGCGTCATGCTCAACGTGAGTAACAGAAACACCAGGGCTCCCAACCCCAGCCGATCGACCAGGACCTTGCCCGGGTCGGGCCCCAACAGCGAAGCCCAAGCCTCATACAACCAATACATGGGCCATATCGCGCCTGCAATGAAGACACCGATGCGCCAGAGCGAATGACGCATCAGTAATCCTTCCTCAGATCCATCCCGCTATACAAAGAAGCGACCTCTTCCCCATAGCCATTGAACATCTGGGTTTCGCGGACATTCGGACTGAACAGCCCACTGGGAAGGCGCCGCTCTCGCGCCTGGGTCCAACGGGGATGGTCGACCGTCGGATTCACATTTGCATAAAAGCCGTATTCGTTAGCGGCGATACTCTGCCAGGTCGTCTTGGGCTGCTCACTGACCAAGCTGATGCGCACGATAGACTTCACGCTCTTGAAGCCATACTTCCAGGGCACGACCAACCGCAGCGGTGCGCCGTTCTGGTTCGGCAACTCCCGCCCATACATTCCCACCGCCAGGATCGCCAACGGATTCATCGCCTCATCGAGCCGCAGTCCTTCGACATAAGGCCAATCAATCAAGGCAAACCCGGAGCGCTGCCCCGGCATATGCTCGGGATCACGCAAGGTTTCAAAGCGAATGAACTTGGCCTTGCTGGTGGGCTCGACCTGCTTGAGCAGCGCAGAAACGGGAAAGCCGATCCAGGGGATCACCATCGACCAGGCTTCGACACAACGCAGTCGATAGATACGCTCCTCCAACTGGTAAGGCTTGATGAAGTCCTCGAGCGCGTAACGACCCGGCTTGGCTACCTCGCCATCCACTACCACGCTCCAAGGCTCAGTCTTCAGAGCTCCCGCATTGGCGGCGGGATCACCTTTATCAGTGCCGAATTCGTAGAAGTTGTTGTAGTGGGTCGCATCCTTGAAGGGAGTGATCGTCTCCCCTTGGGCAACCACCGCTTGCCAGCGAGTGGCCGGTAGTTTCTCCGTGAACCAGGAAGGAGCCTGCCCCGGGTCGACATCGGCATAGCGCACCGCCTCGTCCGCCCTGCCCCAACGAGGCAACGCAGCCGCGGCGAGACCTGCAACGGTGCCACCCAACAGGGCGCGTCGCGACAGGTAAAAGGATTCAGGAGTGATATCCGACGCTTTGCAATCGGAAGACTTGGGGAACTTGAGCAGCATGACAACTCCGCAGTATTGGAGGACAGATGCACCAATAGACTGCGGAGTATGGGGGAAATTACATCACTCGATGTGATTGCGGCGACGAAGATGCAGCAGGTACTGGATCGGACCGGAAGCCGCATAGGCCAGGAACACCAGCAACAGTACCCGGGGCGGATCACTGAACACCACCGCGAAGACCAGGACCACCGCCAGGATGGCCACGAACGGCACCCGGCCCTTGAGATCGAGATCCTTGAAGCTGTTGTACTTGATGTTGCTGACCATCAGCATGCCGGCAGCCGCCACCATCAGGGCCACCAGGAACGACATCTTCGACCCCTGGATACCATAGTCACTGAAGGCCCAGACGATACCTGCCACCACACCCGCAGCCGCCGGACTGGCCAGGCCGATGAAGTAACGCTTGTCGGCCGTCCCCACTTGAGTATTGAAACGTGCCAGGCGCAATGCGGCACCGGCTACATAAATGAAGGCGACCATCCAGCCAACCTTGCCCATGTCGCCCAGCGCCCAGCCGAAGGCCAGCAACGCCGGGGCAACGCCGAACGCCACCATGTCCGACAAGGAATCGTACTCGGCACCGAACGCACTCTGAGTGTTGGTCATCCGGGCTACGCGGCCATCCAGGCCATCAAGCACCATGGCAACGAAAATCGCGATGGCAGCAAAGGCAAAATACTTGCTCGCTCCGGCAGCATCCCCGGCACTCAGGGCACTCTGGGCGCTCATGGAGCTGATGATGGAATAGAACCCCGCGAACAGGTTCGCAGTGGTGAACAGATTCGGCAGAAGATAGATACCACGATGCCGGACTTTACGGCCTTCAGCGTCATGTCCTTCTTCGACATGCTCATCGATCGGTAGCAGGCTTTCGGCGTCAGAGGCCTGGTTTGGCTCTTCGGGACGTTCGCTCATGGACATTACCTTGCAACGGTGTGAAAAGTTTCGACAGATACCCCGGGCCACGGTTCGGCCACAAAGGAGCCTGCTTTATACCAGAACCTATCCCCGCAAACGAAAAAACGCGGCCTAGGCCGCGTTTTCCCTGACAAGACTCGAACTTAGTTCTTGGTTTTGTCGACGATCTTGTTGGCAGAGATCCACGGCATCATCGAACGCAGTTGCTCGCCGATGATCTCGATGCCGTGAGCGGCGTTGTTACGACGCTTGGCGGTCATGGATGGGTAGCCGGTAGCACCTTCGCTGATGAACATCTTCGCGTACTCGCCGTCCTGGATGCGCTTCAGGGCGTTGCGCATGGCCTGGCGGGATTCGGCGTTGATGACTTCTGGGCCCGTCACGTATTCGCCGTACTCGGCGTTGTTGGAGATCGAGTAGTTCATGTTGGCGATACCGCCTTCGTACATGAGGTCAACGATCAGCTTCAGCTCGTGCAGGCATTCGAAGTAGGCCATTTCCGGCGCGTAGCCGGCTTCGACCAGGGTTTCGAAACCGGCCTTGACCAGTTCCACGGTGCCGCCACACAGAACGGCTTGCTCGCCGAACAGGTCGGTTTCGGTCTCGTCCTTGAAGGTGGTTTCGATGATGCCGGTACGGCCACCACCTACACCTGCGGCATAGGACAGGGCGACGTTCTTGGCATTGCCCGAAGCATCCTGGTAGATGGCGATCAGGTCAGGGATACCACCGCCCTTGACGAACTCGGAACGCACGGTGTGACCCGGGGCTTTCGGCGCGATCATGATCACGTCCAGGTCGGCACGAGGAACTACCTGGTTGTAGTGGATCGAAAAACCGTGGGAGAAGGCCAGGGTGGCGCCTTTCTTGATGTTCGGCTCGATTTCGTTCTTGTACAAGGCGCCCTGGAACTCGTCTGGAGTCAGGATCATGACCAGGTCGGCAGCGGCGACAGCAGTAGCCACGTCGGCAACTTTCAAGCCATGGGCTTCGGCCTTGGCAACGGTGGCCGAGCCTTTACGCAGGCCGACAGTCACGTCGACGCCGGAGTCTTTCAGGTTGCAAGCTTGAGCGTGACCCTGGGAACCGTAACCGATGATGGCAACCTTCTTGCCCTGGATGATCGACAGGTCGCAGTCTTTATCGTAGAAAACTTTCATGAACTTCCCCTATGTCAGGCCGTTCCGGCCATTCGCTAATTTGAATTAGATGCTCAGTACTTTGTCGCCACGGGCAATCCCGGTGACGCCACTGCGTACGGTTTCCAGAATCGATGCGGTACCGATCGATTGAATGAAGCTGTCGAGCTTGTCGCTGGTACCGGTCAGTTGAACGGTATACACGCTAGCGCTGACATCAACGATCTGCCCACGGTAGATATCGGTGGTGCGCTTGACCTCGGCGCGCTGGGCACCGGTCGCCTTGATCTTGACCAACATCAGCTCACGCTCGATGTGGGCACTTTCCGACAGATCCACCAGCTTGACCACCTCGACCAGCTTGTTCAGGTTCTTGGTGATCTGCTCGATGATCTCGTCATGACCGACGGTAGTCAGGGTCAAGCGCGACAAGGTCGGGTCTTCGGTTGGCGCCACAGTCAGGCTTTCGATGTTGTAGTTGCGCTGAGAGAACAGGCCGACAACACGAGACAGGGCGCCCGGTTCGTTTTCCAGAAGCAAGGAGATGATGTGCCGCATATTAAGTACGCTCCGTCTTGCTCAGCCACATATCGCGCATGGAGCCGTCTTTGATCTGCATCGGATAGACGTGCTCGCTGGTATCGACCTGGATATCGAGGAACACCAGGCGATCCTTCATGGCGAACGCTTCTTCCATCTTCGGCTTCAAGTCCTTCAGGTCGGTGATGCGGATACCCACGTGACCGTAGGCCTCGACCAGCCGGACGAAGTCAGGCAGCGATTCCATGTAGGAGTGCGAATGACGGCTGCCATAGCTCATGTCCTGCCATTGGCGAACCATACCCAGCACGCCGTTGTTCAGGTTGACGATCTTGACTGGCAGGTCGTACTGCAGGCAGGTGGACAGCTCCTGGATATTCATCTGGATACTGCCTTCACCCGTGACGCAGGCGACATCATTATCAGGGAAGCTCAACTTGACCCCCATGGCCGCCGGGAAACCGAAGCCCATGGTGCCCAGGCCACCGGAGTTGATCCACCGGTTGGGTTTGTTGAACTTGTAGTACTGCGCCGCGAACATCTGGTGCTGGCCCACGTCGGAGGTCACAAAGGCATCGCCCTTGGTCACTTCGCAGAGGGTCTCGATCACGGTCTGTGGCTTGATGATGCTGCCGTCACCCTTGTCGTAAGGGAACAGGCCGCGGTCACCGCGCCACTCGTCGATCTGCTTCCACCAACTGGCGACCGTATCCTTGTTCGGGGTATCGCCGATTTCCTTGAGGGCCGCGACCATTTCGGTCAGGACGCTCTCCACTGGGCCCACGATCGGCACGTCGGCCTTGATGGTCTTGGAGATCGAAGCCGGGTCGATATCGACATGGATGATCTTGGCGTTCGGGCAGAACTTCGGCGCACCGTTGATGACCCGGTCGTCGAAGCGCGCACCCACGGCCAGGATCACATCGGCATGGTGCATGGCCAGGTTGGCGGTATAGCTGCCATGCATGCCGAGCATGCCGACGAACTGCCGATCGGTCCCCGGATAGGCACCCAGGCCCATCAAGGTGTTGGTGACCGGCAGGTTGAGCATCTTGGCCAGCTCGGTCAACGCGGCGGAACCACCGCCGAGAATCACGCCACCGCCGGAATACAGCACGGGACGCTTGGCCGACAGGAGCATCTCCGCCGCCTTGCGAATCTGTCCGGAGTGACCACGAACGGCTGGGCTGTACGAGCGCAGCTTGGCCTTCTTGGGAAAAACGTATTCGAACTTTTCAGCCGGGTTGGTCATGTCCTTGGGGATATCGACCACCACCGGGCCAGGACGACCCGATTGCGCCAGATAGAAGGCCTTCTTCATGACTTCCGGAATTTCCGAAGCGTGCTTGATCATGAAGCTGTGCTTCACGATCGGCCGGGAGATACCGATCATGTCGGTTTCCTGGAACGCGTCGGTACCGACCATGGTGCTGGGCACCTGGCCAGAAATGACCACCATCGGAATCGAGTCCATGTAGGCGGTGGCAATACCGGTAATGGCATTGGTCGCGCCCGGGCCGGACGTCACCAGGACCACGCCGGCCTTGCCGGTGGCACGGGCATAACCGTCAGCCATATGGGTAGCCGCTTGTTCGTGACGAACCAGGATGTGGGTAACTTCCGGTTCCTTGAACAGGGCATCGTAAACATGAAGGAGAGCACCACCTGGGTACCCGTAGATATATTTGACGCCTTCGTCACGCAAGAAGCGGACGAGCATCTCACCGCCAGATAAAAGCTCCACGTTGTTCACCTCTAAAACGCCAGAATACCGCCCTCAAAAGGGAGCGGGTCTTAATAGGTTTACTTCTCAGCAGAGCATGAGCGACGGTGGTCGCCGACTACGTCAGCACTGACTGAGCAAGCATTGGGAATGCCCCAAAGTGTTGCGGGGATTTCCCACCCAGCGCGAGGTAACGCGTTGCGGGTGTAGCACTTCGGTGCGGATGTGCACCTCATGATCTGCTGAGCGGGTCTGCTTCTGGCAGTCCCTCTACAGCGGACTTTGGATTCTTCTGTTTCGCCCTCGGCAAGTCAAGCTGTCTATATAGCTAATTCGAACTACGCTCACTAAAACGCAATAAATAGCCCAAAACCAGGGTAAATTTACGCTTCAATTGCGCGTTTTTCCGCAAGAATCTCAGAAATACGAACCTTGACTTTGCCGTTCGAGCACCATCCAAGTCGGACTAGGCAGAGGCCTTGGCCACGGCAGGAACAGAGATCGGGAGCATGCGACCCAATCATGGGTCGACCCGGCACGGGGATGCACGCAGAAGTGGCGGGCTAGAGGCTGCCAGGAGGCTCCTGGCAGCCTTGTTTCAGCGAGTGGCGACGATCAGTTGATCGAACTCTTTGAGCAGCACTTGCAGCTGCAGATCACGCCCTTGCATCGAGCGGCTGGAGAACACCATCTCGGCCATCTCCTGGATCCCGGAAGCATTGGGCAGCGGCAGGTCCTGTTCAAGGATCATCTTCATGCGCGGCAGGAAGATCCATTGCAGCCACTGCTCGAACTCCAGCGTATCCACGGCGAACGGCTGGGTGCTGGCCAGGGCTTCGGCGCTGGGAGACTCATCCCCCCATAGCCCCTGAAGCCGCAGTTCACGCTCGATCAACAGCAACTGTTCGGCGATCTTGGGAAAACGTACGTCCATCACAGCGACACCCGGGCCTTCTGGCGAGCCTGGGCTGCACCGGCGGCATCCCCCTGCTTATCACGCGCCTGGGCGATCAACTCCCACAGGCTGGCTTGAAGGTCAGGGCGGCCATTGGCGAAGCTCAGGCCACGGCGAGCGAACTGTTCGGCTTGTGGGGCATCGCCCTGGGCCATGCGCACCTGGGCCAGGCGATACAGCACTTGCGGTTCCCGGGGAGCCACTCGCTGCGCGCGCTCGAGGCTGGAAGAAGCGCCGTTCAGGTCACCACTGGACTGTTGCTGCTGAGCGGTCGTGAGCAACGCCAGTACCGGGCCATCCAACTGCTCGTCCGCCGACAGGCCACCGGAACGGGCCGAGGGAATGCCGCTTGGAGCCGAGGGCATGTTGTAGCTGCCCTGGTTGATCGGTGCTGGCTGGTAGCTCGAACCATCCACAGGCCCAGGTGTAATGGGACCGGAAGAAACCGGGCCCGGGGTGATCGGCGAAGTGCTGATCGGTGTCGAGGTGGTCGCGCCACCACCCGGTACCATGACCACCACGCCCGAATCCTGGGGAATAGTCTGGGCTTGGGCCTGCGCCGGACGCTTGATCGTCGTCTGGCGGAAACCTCCGGTAGCGGAAATCCGCTCATTGTTGGACACGGCTGTACCCGAGTCCACGACGGGAATCGAGCCGCGCTGCACGCTGGCGCAACCATTGAGCAACGCCAGAGCTGTAATAGCTGGAACCCACCACTTGTTCACGTCAAATCCTCATCGCTTAGTTCATCCAGCCCTTGACCCAATCCATCACCGACTCGCCACCTGCCGGGCTTTCGCCACCGCAGGAAGCGCCGGGAGGCGGTTCGCTGCCGCGAATATACGGCATCTGCACAGCCCCCGGACAGTTGGCATCGGAGCCCTGCCCGGTACGTGAATCGACCCAGGCCTGGACCACGTTGTCCGGCTGCGGCATGTCCAGCGGCAGCGGATCGGCCTTGCGCATGAAACTGGTCCACACCTGCAGGGCGCCGGTGGCTCCCGTGAACGGCGTCTTGCCGTTGTCGTCGCGGCCAAGCCAGATCACTGCCAGCAGGTCCTGGCTGAACCCGGCGAACCAGCTGTCGCGGGAATCGTTACTGGTACCGGTCTTGCCGGCGAGCGTCAGGCTGCTGGGCAGCACGCTGTACACCGAGCGCCCGGTCCCCTCGCGCATGACTCGCTGCATGGCGCTCTGGATCAGGTAGATCGAGCCCGCATCGAAACGCTGCTGGATCTGGAACGGATAGCGCTTGAGCGGCTCGCCCTCAGCGGTCAGCACACTGCGAATCCCGCGCATCGGCGTATTGAAACCGCCATTGGCCAGGGTCTGGTACATGGTGGCCACTTCCATCGGGCTCATGCCCCCAGCGCCCAGCAGCATGGATGGGAATGCCGGGAATTCCCGGGTTACCCCCAGGCGCCCGAGCGTCTTCAAGACATTCGGCACGCCCACTTCCAGGCCGAGCCGGGCCGTGGAAAGGTTGTAGGAATGCGCCAGCCCCTGGTACAGGAAGACCGTGCCATGGCTGCGCCGATCATAGTTCTGCGGCTTCCACACCTGGCCATCCGCGCCCTTGACCGAGAAGGCCTCATCCGAAAGCCAGCTGGTCAGCGTGTATTGGCTGGGCTTCTCCAGGGCCGTCAGGTAGACCGCCGGCTTGATCAGCGAGCCGATCGGACGTACGGCATCCAGGGCTCGGTTGAATCCGGCGAAACCGGCCTGGCGACTACCGATCATCGCCTGGACTTCACCGGTTTCCGGGTTGGTCACCACCATCGCCGCCTCGACCTCATCCGAACCCTTGCGTCCGGACAAGCGCTTGAAGGTGTCGTTGACGGAGGCTTCGGCCTTCATTTGCAGGATCGGATCGAAGCTGGTGAAGATCCGCAGTCCTTCCTCGGTCAAGTCTTCATCGCGATAGTCTTCGCGCAGCTGGCGCTTGACCAGGTCGAGGAAGCCGGGGAACGAACTGTCTGCCAGGCTGCCGCGCTTGGTCACGCCCAGGGGCATCTTCTTCGCTGCCTCGACCTGCTCTGGCGTGGCGACGCCCTGTTGAGCCAGCAGATCTAGCACCAGGTTACGCCGCTCCAGAGCACGTTCCGGATAACGCCGCGGGTTGTAATAGGAAGGTCCCTTGACCATGCCCACCAATAGCGCCACTTGATGCAGCTTGAGTTCGGACAGCGGCTGGCTGAAGAAGAACTGGCTGGCCAGGCCGAAACCATGCACCGCGCGCTGGCCATCCTGGCCGACGAACACTTCGTTGAGGTAGGCCTCGAGGATCTCGCGCTTGTCGTAATGCAGCTCCAGCAACAAGGCCATCATGGCCTCGGTGAGCTTGCGCGACAGGCTGCGCTCGTTGGTCAGGAAGAAGTTCTTCACCAATTGCTGGGTCAGGGTGCTACCGCCCTGGCGCATCTGGCCCGACGAAGTGTTGACCCAGATCGCCCGGGCGATGGACTTGGGCGAGACCCCAAAGTGCGAGTAGAAGTCCCGGTCCTCGACGGTCACCAGGGTTTCCAGCAGGTACGGCGGAACCTGGTCGATCTTGATCAGGATCCGGTCTTCGAGGTTCTTGGGATACAGGCCACCAATCAACAGGGGCTCAAGACGTACCACCGCCAGTTTCGCGCCCTTGCTGCCGGACAGTTCGGCCACGTAATCGCCGGAGAAACGCACGCGCACCGGCTGCGCCTGCTCCAGTCCTTCATAGAACTGGAAGCCTCGGGTATTCAAGTCAACTGTATTGCCGCTGACCGAAGCCGCGCCGGGGCCATTGGCAACGCTTTCACGGCGATAGCCCAAGGCATCGAGCTCCGTGAGGAAGTCGTCCTTGCTGAGCTTCTGTCCGACGAACAGCTCCAGCGGGCGCGCATAGACCTTGGCCGGAATGGTCCAGCGCTTGCCGGAGAACTTCTCCTGGACCACGGCATCGAGGTAGACGGCGAAGCCGGCCAGCACCACCAGGCCCACCAGACTGAGCTTGAGCGCCCAGCCCAGCCAGGGACGCAGGCCGCCAGAGGGAGATTTTTTTGCAGAACGAGGGGATCGGGTACGAGTCATGGCGGCGGATTATACGCACTTTGATTCATCATCAACATGCGCCAGCGAGGTTTGCCATGACGCCCACAGCGGCCATAATGACGCCCTCGATTTTCCGACCCTGAAGGACCGCCTGTGAGCCAGTCACTGATCGCCGCCTTGCAAAACCCAGCTCTGTACCCGCATCCGGTAGACGGATTCCAGGTCATCGAAACCCATATTTCCTGGGTGATCCTCACCGGCCCCTTCGCCTATAAAGTGAAGAAGCCGGTCAACTTCGGCTTCCTGGACTTCACCAGCCTGGAAGCCCGGGAGCATTTCTGCGCCGAGGAGCTGCGTCTTAACCAGCGCCTGACCCAGGACCTGTACCTGGAGGTCTTGCCAGTCACTGGCAGTGTCGAGACCCCGGAACTGGGCGGTAGCGGCCCGGTGGTCGACTATGTGCTGAAAATGCGCCAGTTCCCCCAGAGCCAGTTGTTGAGCACCTTGCAGGCCAATGGCGAACTGACCACTGCGCACATCGACCAGATGGCCCGGCAGATCGCCCAGTTCCACCTCAGCGCTCCCCAGGTTCCCGCCGATCATGAAGCCGGAACCCCGGACAGTGTGATGGCGCCGGTGCGCCAGAACTTCGAGCAGATCCGCCCATTCCTCAGCGACAAGGCCGACCTGCAGCAACTCGAGGCCCTGGAAGCCTGGGCCGAAACCAGCTTCGAACGCCTCAAGCCCCTGCTGGCCCAGCGCAAGAACGATGGTTTCATTCGCGAATGCCACGGCGATATCCACCTGGGCAACGCCACCCTCATCGATGGCGACGTGGTGATCTTCGACTGCATCGAATTCAACGAGCCCTTCCGCTTTACCGATGTGTACGCCGACACCGGCTTCCTCGCCATGGACCTGGAAGACCGTGGCCTGAAGAGCCTGGCGCGACGTTTCGTCAGCCAGTACCTGGAACTGACCGGCGACTACCAGGGCCTGGAACTGCTCAACTTCTACAAGGCCTACCGCGCCCTGGTACGGGCCAAGGTCAGTCTGTTCAGCATGCCGGCCGACGCCACCGCAGTTCAGCGCGCCACCACCCTGCGCCAGTACCGCAACTACGCCAACCTGGCGGAAAGCTACAGCACCATTCCATCGCGCTTCCTGGCCATCACCTCCGGCGTCTCGGCGGTAGGCAAGAGCCATGTGGCCATGCGCCTGGTCGATGCCCTGGGCGCCGTTCGGCTGCGCTCCGACGTCGAACGCAAGCGCCTGTTCGGCGAGCAGCAGGGAGCCAATGACCTGCATGCCGGCATCTATAGCAACGATGCCAGCAACGCGACCTATGAGCGCCTGCATGAAATCGCCGAAGTCATCTTGCGTGCCGGCTTCCCCGTGGTCATCGACGCCACCTACCTCAAGCGTGCCCAGCGTGACGCCGCCGCCAAGGTTGCCGAAGCCACCGGCACGCCATGCCTGATCATCGACTGCAACGCCCCACAGGCGGTCATCGCCAGCTGGCTCGAGCAACGTCAGGCCGACCAGAACGATCCATCGGACGCTACCCTA
Organism: Pseudomonas sp. FW507-12TSA; assembly: GCF_058781435.1. Taxonomy (NCBI): domain Bacteria; kingdom Pseudomonadati; phylum Pseudomonadota; class Gammaproteobacteria; order Pseudomonadales; family Pseudomonadaceae; genus Pseudomonas; species Pseudomonas sp. FW507-12TSA. The sequence continues at coordinate 24,787 of NZ_JBYSWT010000049.1, read as the reverse complement.
GCGGTGATCGCCGAGCAGCAAGCCACGCGCGAGGCGTTGACAGAAGAGGAACTGCTGCGCAGCAAGCGCGTCGAGACCAACGAAAGCGGTAGCCTGGACGTCCTGGTCGCCAATATTCGCCAGCGCCTGCCGGGTCTCTGAGTCACTCTTTCAGTCGTGAAGTGGCAAAGACTTCACGGCTGAAAAACAGTGGCACTATACTGGCGTCATAAATCCACCGCCGGTGACGTCGCCATGAGCCAACCCAAACTTCTCGACACTGCGCTTTACGCTCTACTGCACAAGGACGACATCACGGGCTTCAACCGTGAGCGCCCCAAGGATCAACCCATCGACATGCGTGGCGGCGACTTCCGCGGTCTCGACCTGCGCGAACTGAACGCCACCGGCATCGATTTCACCGACGCCTATTTCCGCTCTGCCGACCTGCGCGGCCTGGATCTTCGAAACGCCTCGATGGAAGGCGCAAGCCTTGCCCACGCGCAGATTTCCGGGGCCTACTTCCCCGTGGAGCTGACTGCCGACGAGATCCTGATGTCGGTCAATTTCGGCACCCGCCTGCGTTACAACACCCGCTGAGGTTCCTCTCTGCATATCCGGCGCATCGCCCTGCGCCGGATATGCCCTCGCTCCTTCCCCTGCCGTACTGCGTCGCGAACTCCCCTCCGCTCCAACGATGAACTGACCCGCCTTAGAAGCATTTGCGTCGAACCCGACCAACGCACAGCGCGTTTTCTGCTGAGCGCTACACTCCTTTGAAGCTGCCCACTCACCATTCGGCCATCGCCAGGAGGCTTGATGAATGATGAACTGCAACACCTGAAGAACCTCGGCAAGACATCCGCGCAGTGGCTGCATGCAGTGGGCATCCATAGTGCTTCGGACCTGCGTCGCCTGGGAGCGGTGGACGCATACCGGGCCGTGCGCACCCGGGGTTTTCGTGCTTCGAAGGTCTTGCTCTATGCCATCGAGGGCGCGCTGATGGACATGCACTGGAACGACCTCCCCGCCGAACGCAAGGAAGCCCTGAACAAGCAGCTGGATGCCATTTCCACCCGTCCAAAAAACTGATTGGCACACTTCTATGTATCTATTGGGAGAGCAGCCGGCCTACGCCGATGCCTTGATCAATCGCCTGCAGAACATTCCGCCGCAACTGCTCGAAGGCCTGGCGCCCTGCGGCCCGACACTGGAACTGCCGGCCATGGCGGACCTTTCAGGCGCCCTGCCCGGCCATCAGATCTACCTGCTGGAAAGCGGTGTGATCCAGGCGAGCGTCGAGGATCGTCCACTGTTCTACCTGCACGAAGGCGACCTGGTGGGACTGCGTCGGGGCCTCGAGCAGCCCCACTGGCTGCTTGGCTGCGACGCGCCCTTGCAACTGATTCCGTACCTGAGGGCAGATGTGTTCCGGCACATCCATGCTGATGAACAGCGCTCGGAGTTGCTGCTGCAATACCTGATCGGCCAAACCGCCCTGCTCTCGGATGCCGTTGTCCGCCTGAAACCGCCGGAGCTGCGCAGTCATAATGGCTTCAAGCGCGTACAGCAAGGCGAAGTGCTGATCGCCCAGGGCGATGAGGCGGACCATGTCTTCGTGATAGTCGAGGGGCATGCCCAGGCCTTCGTCGACGGGCACAAGGTCGGCGACGTGCCCAAGGACGAGATCTTCGGCGCCATGTCGGTGTTCACCGGTGAAAAGCGCAGCGCCAGCGTGATCGCCAGCGAACCGACCACCGTGATGCTGATTCCCAGGGATCAGTTCCTCAGCCTGACCCAGAGCAATCCACGAGTAGCCCATAGCCTGATCGAAAGCATGGCCCGGCGCATCAACCTGTTGAACCGGGAAGTGATCCGGCTCAAGGCCCTCGGCAATCGCGAATAAGCCCGAATCCGGAGGACGATTCAAACGAGCGTTTAGCGAAATATGCAAAAACTGGAAATCATCACGTTGACATCGAAATGAGAATCGTTATGATTACCACAGCTGGTCGCGAGATCAGCCGATAACCTGGAAGACCAGTGGTTCGGACTCTCAGATTATCTCCTCATCAGGCTAATCACGGTTATTTGACCCGGCTCTGCCGGGTCTTTTTTTGCCTGCGAAAAACCTTCGCTCAATGCCTCAACGGTGCGCAGTAATCGCGTTCGGGTTGGGGCGGGGTGAACCAGACCAGGTCGGCATTGGCCAGATCCACCGAGTTGCCACGCTCCGCCAGCATCAACACCAGCACTTCCTGCGGATGCCCAAGGTCGGCCAGATGCAAGGGCACGCCCAGATCCTTGCGCGCATGGAACGCACCAGCAAACAACAAGGCAGGAGCCGGTGCCGCGAGCAGGCGCTCGGCCATGCGCCGATCACGCTGCTGCTGTACGGCCAGCATGGCCGGCACCTGGCTTTGTGGCAGTAGACCGCAATGGGATTCGCGAATTTGTGCGGCCAAGGTCGTGGTTACCCTGTTGTCATTGACCCGGGAGCCGGACAGCGATGGCGCCTTGGCATAGATATCACGCACTTCCTGGCGATCCAGGTTGGCACAGAGCAGCGGATAAGGCTGCTTCAAGGCATACCCCACTAACGGGCCATAGAGGCTCCAGTCCCAGCCGGGCTGCCAGGCCAGCGCAGCAGGCAGGTCATCAGGCCAACGCCCCGTGCCAACTGCCGCCTTGCTGGCATCCACGTGGGATTGCTGATCGGGGTTGAGCATCTCCAGCAGCAAGCTGCCCTGGGGCCGTTGCACGGCCATCGAACGCAGCAACCACAATTGCACGGCGTGGTGCTCGGGGTTGTCGTGCTGCTCGCCGACGATCACCCGTGATGCCTGGCCCAACAGCACCGCCAGCTCTTCGGGAGCAAGTATTCGACCATTGCGCAGGTCGACGATGCTGCCCACAGGCGTCGCCACGGGAGGCGGCAGGATCGGGGCCGAGGTCTGGCAGCCCGCCAGTGACAACACCAGCAGAAGTAGCAACGAACGCATCGGAACGCCTCCAGGTTGCCCGTCAGCGGGCGATGATCAACGGATGCCCGCGCTCCGGATGCTCCCGCACCAGCACCTCCAGGCCGAATACCGCCTTAAGCGGTTCGGCGCGCAGCACGGCGGCCGGAACGCCCATGGAATGCGGTCGGCCGCCTTCGAGCAACAGCACCCGGTCACAATAACGAGCGGCCAGGTTCAAGTCATGGAGGATGACCAGCACCGCCACGCCACGATCGGCGAACGCGCGGATGGCCTGCAAGGTGACGTGCTGGTGCAACGGATCGAGGGCCGAGGTAGGTTCATCGAGCAACAGGCTGTGCCCTGGCTCGCCCGGCCACAATTGCGCCAGGACCCTGGCCAGGTGCACCCGCTGGCGCTCCCCGCCCGACAGGGCCAGGTAGCTGCGCCCTCCAAGATGCGCGATATCGGCTGCCTCCAGGGCTGCTGCCACTATCTCCTGGTCACGCAGCAGACCACTCTGGTGAGGCAGGCGCCCCAGGCCCACCACCTCTTCGACCCGGAAGGCGAAATCCAGGCTCGATGCCTGCGGCAACACGGCCAGGCGCCGGGCACGCTGGACACCGTCCCATTGCGCCAGCTCGCGCTCGTCCAGCAATACTCGCCCCTGGTGAGCCGCCAGCTCACCACTCAAGGCACCGAGCAGGCTGCTCTTGCCCGCGCCATTGGGCCCCAGCACCCCCAGCACCTCACCGGGCGCCAGTTGCAAGTCGATACCGGTCAGCACATCCTTGCCGCCGCGCCGTACATGCAGGTTCTTGACTCGCAACATCAGGCGCGCCCTCGTAGCAACAGATATAGAAAGAAGGGGGCGCCGAGAAAGGCGGTGACGATACCTATGGGCAGCTCCGCCGGAGCCAATGCCAGGCGCGCCACCAGATCGGCCAGCAGCAACAGGCTAGCGCCCGCGAGGATCGACGCTGGCAGCAAGATCCGATGGTCCGGCCCCGCCAGCAGGCGCACCAGATGCGGCACCACCAGGCCGACAAAACCGATCATGCCCGCCGCCGCGACGGCAGCGCCGACGCCCAGGGCAGTGCAGAACACCAGTTCACGCTTGAGCCCTTCGACATCGACCCCCAGGTGCTTGGCTTCCGACTCTCCCAGCAACAGGGCATTCAGGGCCTTGGCCCGCCGCGGCAACCACAGTGCGACAGCCAGGGTCACCAGCAACAACGGCCACAGCCGCTGATAGCTGGCACCGTTGAGGCTGCCCAGGTTCCAGAAGGTCAAGGTACGCAAGGTGGCGTCATCGGCCAGGTAGGTGAACAGCCCCACGGCAGAACCGGCCAGGGCGGTCAGGGCGATCCCCGCCAGGAGCATGGTCGCCACGTGGGTCTGGCCATTGCGCCGGCCCAGGCGATAGACCAGCGCCGTCACCCCCAGGCCGCCGAGGAAGGCACACAACGACAGGAGGTAAGGACCGACGGCCTCCGGCAGGCCTGCGAACATCGCGCCGCCGACGATGGCGATGGCCGCGCCCAGCGCCGCGCCGCTGGAGACGCCCACCAGCCCGGGGTCGGCCAGGGGATTGCGGAACAGGCCCTGCATGGCCACGCCGGACAAGGCCAGGACACCTCCGACCGCCAGGCCGAGCAAGGTCCGGGGCAGGCGGATCTGGCCGAGAATCAGCTCAGCCTGCTCCAGGCCCTGGCCGTCGATCGGCAGGCCGAGCATCCGCAGGGCCGCACGCAGGGTATCGAACAGCGGCAGGCTCACCGGCCCCAGGGCCAGGGACAGCCAAGTGGCCACCAGGCAAAGGCACCCAAGGCCGAGAAACAGCGTGCGCGGCTGGACCAGGCGACTCATTGGGCCGGCTGGGCCTGTGGATAAAAGGTCGCCGATAGTTGCTTCAGGCTGTCAGGCAGGCGTGGGCCGAGCCCTCCCACCAAGAGAGTCGGATCCAGTTCCACTACTCGTCCGGCCTTGACCGCCTTGGTGGCCGCCAGTGCCGGGTTTTCCTTGAACAGCGCGGCGCGCGCCGCCTCACCGCTCAGACTGCGATCGGAGAACACCAGCACCTCCGGGCTCAGCCCAGCCAGGGACTCCACCGAGAACGGCTTGTAGCCGCTGTGGATCGCCAGGTTCCGCCCGCCAGCCTGTTGCAGCAGCCAGTCTGCCGCGGTGTCCTTGCCAGCGATCAAAGGCTTGCCGCCGGCATGTCCAAGTACCAGCAAGACTCCGGGCGCAGGTTGCTGGGCCTGGGCCTGGGCGATCCAGGCCCGTTGCTGGTCGAGTCGCTGCTGATAACGCTGGAACAGCTGCCCGGCCTGCTGTTCACGCCCGAGCAACTGTCCCAGGTGTTGCAGGGTGCCCTGCAAGGTGGGCAGGTCCGGCTGGGCGGAAAACATCTCGACCCGAACGCCCGAACCGCGAATCTGCGAAATCACCGGCGGCGGCCCCATTTCCTCGGTTCCCACCAGCACTTGGGGCCGCAGGCTCAAGACGCCTTCTGCCGACAGCTGGCGCTGGTAGCCAATGCTGGGCAGCGCCTTGAGCGAAGTCGGATGCTGGCTGGTAGTGTCGACGCCGACCAGCTTCGACTCCGCGCCCAGGGCACTCACCCACTCGGACAAGGCGCCCCCGGCACTGACCCAACGCTGCGGCAACTCCTCGGCGGCGGCCCAGTGGCTCACCAGCAATCCGGCACAGAGCGCAAAGGCGCTGGCAGTCAGGCGCATAGAACGTTTCCTTTATAGAAGTGAGGCCCGAGAAGCGGCTGTCCATGTGACACGCCTGGTTGGCCAGGCATCGAAATGAGCAAGCGCCCCTTAGCGAGCGAGACGGCCATTTGATAATTGTTTTCATTTGACCGTCAAGCGCCGGCGCATTCGCTCCTGTAACCGCAGGAAACCCGTGACAGGCCGACGCCAGGGCCTTCGGAGCCAGAGGATGAGCATGAAGTTTCTTTGCACCGGCAGCGACCTTCCCGAGGCCAGCAGCCGGGGATTCCAGATCGAGGGCGTGAAGCTCCTGGCCGTGCGCCGCGACCGCCAGGCCTATGTCTACAGCAACCGCTGTCCACATCGTGGAGTGCCCCTGGAGTGGCAACCCGACCAGTTCCTGGACCCCAGCCGCAGCCTGATCCAGTGCGCCACCCATGGCGCACTGTTCCTGATCGAAAGTGGCGAATGCGTGGCCGGCCCCTGCGCCGGCCAGTTCTTGCAAGCCATCGACTGCCGCGAGGACAGCCAGGGGATCTGGATCGATCTCTAGAGCAGCACCTCGAGGCGCCGGTCGATGCAGACTTGCTCGGCCGTCAGGCTGGCGCCATAGGCCAGCACCTCGACCCCGGCCGCCACTGCCTCGCGTAACGCCGCGGCATAACCCGGATCGATTTCCTCGGCCGGGCGCACCGCGTCGATGCCCGACAGGTTGACGCAATACAACTGCACCGCCCGGACACCGTCGCGAGCCAGGGCCGCCAGCTCCCTCAGGTGCTTGGCGCCACGCAGGGTCACCGCGTCGGGAAAGGCCGCGACCGACGAACCATCGAAGCCCAGGGTGACGCTCTTGACCTCGACGAAGGCCGAGCCATAGGGATAGTCGAGGCGAAAATCGACTCGGCTGTTCTCCTGCCCATAGGCCACCTCGCGCTTGAGCCCGGTGAAACCGCGCAACTCCTCGATCACCCCGGCCTGCAACGCTTCCTCCACCAGGCGGTTGGCCCGCCCGGTATTCACGCAGGCCAGCCGCCCCTGCGGGGTTTCACTGATTTCCCAGGTCCCCGGAAGCTTGCGCTTGGGGTCGTTGGAGCGGCTGAACCACACCTGCCCGCCTTCGACCATGCAGTTGAGCATCGAGCCGGTATTGGGACAATGGATGGTCATCTGCTCGCCGTGGAGCGTCTCGATATCGGCCAGAAAGCGCTTGTAGCGGCGCAGCAGGCGCCCCTCTTCCAGGGGAGGATCGAAGCGCATCAGCCTTGCCAGCTCTGCAGGCCACGAGCGATTCGCGCCACCGCTTCCTGCAGGCGCTCCAGGCTCTGGGTGTAGGCGAAACGCACATGGTGCCCGGCCTGGTAACGCCCAAAGTCCAGGCCCGGGGTGAAGGCCAGGTGTTCGGTCTCCAGGAAGTGCCGGCAAAAGGCGAAGGCATCGCCACCAAAGGCGCTGATATCGGCATACAGGTAGAACGCGCCCTCTGGCTCCACGGCGATGCCGAAGCCCAGCTCACGCAGGGCCGGCAGCAGGAAGTCGCGACGCCGCCCGAACTCGGCGCGCCGCTGCTCCAGGATGTCGATGGTCGCAGGCTCGAAACAGGCCAGGGCGGCATGCTGGGCGACGCTGGGGGCGCTGATGTAGAGGTTCTGCGCCAGTTTCTCCAGCTCACCGATGGCAGCCTCTGGCGCCACCAGCCAGCCCAGGCGCCAGCCGGTCATGCCGAAATACTTGGAAAAACTATTCAGGACGAAAGCGCTGTCATCCACTTCCAGGACGCTGGCCGCATCGGTGCCGTAGGTCAGGCCGTGGTAGATCTCATCCACCACCAGATGCCCGTTGCGCGCCTTGATCGCGGCGGACAGCCCCGCCAATTCGTCACGGCTGAGCACGGTACCGGTGGGGTTCGCCGGGGACGCCACCAGGGCGCCGACGCTGTCCTGGTCCCAGTAGCGCTCCACCAGGTCCGGAGTCAGTTGGTAACGCACATCGGGGCCGACCGGGACCAGTTGCGCGGCGCCTTCCACCAGGCGCAGGAAATGCCGGTTGCAAGGATAGCCGGGGTCCGCCAGCAACCAGTGCTTGCCAGGGTCCACCAGCAGGCTGCTGGCCAGCAGCAGGGCGCCGGAACCGCCGGGAGTGATCATGATCCGCTCGGGGTCTATGTCCAGGCCATAACGCTGCCGATAGAAACCGGAGATCGCCATACGCAGCTCGGGAATGCCACGGGCCGCGGTGTAGCGGGTCTTGCCGGCACCCAGGGCCGCCTGGCCGGCCTGGACGATCGGTTCGGCGGTGGTGAAGTCCGGTTCGCCGATCTCCAGGTGGATCACATCGTGTCCGGCGGCTTGCAGTTCGTTGGCCCGGGCCAGCAAGGCCATGACATGGAAAGGTTCGATAGCGCGACTGCGCGCACTGTAGGGCAGAGCCATTGGCCTTCCTTCATCCAAGGGGAGCAAAAACCCGATTCTACCCATGCTCTCAAGATAGGGAGAACCCGGGCTGGTCCGGGCGCCTTGTTCCTGGCTTCGCACACAATCAACGGAACCTGCAGCATTGGCTAAAATCAATGATTGAACGAGACAGTCAGAAAGCCCTGTAGGACTTTTCCTACGCCTGTAGACCAGGCAGGACAGGGGTTCGACAACCGGGAGTAGCGCGCTCTGATTTGATCTGGTAAGTTCGCCGGCTTGCAGTCGCAGGGCCGGCAACTGTCGGAGATGGAGCAATCCTGCGCAATGGATTACAAGAGTAGAGGCGGTCCATTCATGCCCACCCAAGCAAAGCAACAGATTCAATCGATCAGCGGTTTTGAACCTTATGTTGAGACTGCGGGCGAAGAGTACATGGGCAAGCCCATGCGCGAGCACTTCACCAAGATCCTGAACAAGTGGAAGCAGGACTTGATGCAGGAAGTCGACCGCACTGTTGATCACATGAAAGACGAGGCAGCCAACTTCCCCGACCCGGCCGACCGTGCCAGCCAGGAAGAAGAATTCAGCCTCGAACTACGCGCCCGCGACCGTGAGCGCAAGCTGATCAAGAAGATCGACAAGACCCTGCAACTGATCGAAGACGAAGAATACGGCTGGTGCGAATCCTGCGGCGTCGAGATCGGTATCCGCCGCCTGGAAGCCCGCCCTACCGCCGACATGTGCGTAGACTGCAAGACCCTGGCGGAAATCAAGGAAAAACAGGTCGGCAAGTAAGCACCGACCCGACCCAGAAACGGAGCGTACATACGCTCCGTTTTCGTTTCTGCACTCTCCTTCCGCCTCCCCCGCAAGAGCGATCCCGCTCGTGATGGTGCTCCCCGCCGACTCCATCGCCATCGTGGGGCCAGACCAAGTAACATCCGCACCATGACTGCCTCTCCCTACATCGGCCGCTTCGCCCCCACGCCCAGCGGCTACCTGCACTTCGGCTCGCTGGTCGCTGCCCTCGCCTCCTACCTGGATGCCCGCGCCGTCGGCGGTCGCTGGCTGCTGCGCATGGAAGACCTGGACCCACCCCGCGAAGAACCGGGCGCCCAGGCGGCGATCCTCAAGGCCCTGGAAAGCTATGGCTTCGAATGGGATGGCGAGATGATCCGCCAGAGTGAACGCCATGACGCCTACGCCCAGGTCCTGGATCGCCTGTTCAACCTGGGGCTGGCCTACGCCTGCACCTGTTCGCGCAAGCAACTGGAATCCTACCAGGGCATCTACCCGGGGCTGTGCCGCAACCTCGGACACCCTCAGGATGACGCGGCGATCCGCCTGCGGGTGCCAGAACTCGAGTACCACTTCATCGACCGGGTCCAGGGCCAGTTCCGCCAGCACCTGGGCCGGGAAGCGGGAGACTTCGTGATTCGCCGTCGCGACGGACTCTATGCCTACCAGCTGGCCGTGGTGCTCGACGATGCCTGGCAGGGGATCACCGATATCGTACGCGGCGCCGACCTGCTGGACTCCACCCCTCGCCAGCTCTACCTGCAGGAACTTCTGGGCCTGCCCCAGCCGCGCTACCTGCACGTGCCACTGATCACCCAGCCCGACGGCCACAAGCTCGGTAAATCCTATCGTTCGCCGCCACTGGCCGAGGACCAGGCGCCGCCATTGCTCCTGCGCGCCCTGCGAGCCCTGGGGCAGAATCCGCCAGCCGAACTGGACGGCGCCAGCGTGGCCGAGATCATGCAGTGGGGAACCCGCCACTGGGACGCAATGCTGATTCCGCGCACACTGAGCGTGCCGGAAGCGCAATTGAACTGACGCCACTTGCAGCCTGGCGCCCATCCGTTACCATCGCCGCACGTTTTCGGGCACACACAATAAAGAGAGGCCGGGATGTACATCTATCGCTTGGTCCTGCTCCTGGTAGTGGGGATCTATCTGTTTTCCCCCGCCATCATGGATTGGTGGATCGATGCTACTGGCGCCTGGTATCGCCCGTACCTGCTCTGGCTGATTCTGATCGTCGTGACCTTCATCCTGCAGAGTCAAAAAGATGCCGATGAGCTTTAGCCTGACCCAGATGATCCTGATCAGCGCCGCCTACCTGCTGGTGCTGTTCGGGGTGGCCTGGATCAGCGAGCGTGGCATGATCCCGCGCTCGATCATCCGCCACCCGCTGACCTACACCCTGTCGCTGGGGGTCTATGCCAGTGCCTGGGCCTTCTACGGTACCGTGGGCCTGGCCTACCAGTACGGCTACGGCTTCCTCTCCAGCTACCTGGGGGTTTCCGGGGCCTTCCTGCTGGCGCCGGTGCTGCTGTATCCGATCTTGAAGATCACCCGCACCTACCAACTGTCGTCACTGGCCGACCTCTTCGCCTTCCGCTTCCGCAGTACCTGGGCCGGGGCCCTGACCACCATCTTCATGCTGGTCGGAGTCCTGCCGCTGCTGGCCCTGCAAATCCAGACGGTGGCCGACTCAATCGGCATCCTGACCCATGAACCGGTACAGCATCGAGTGGCCCTGAGCTTCTGCGCGCTGATCACGCTGTTCACCATCTTCTTCGGTTCACGGCACATCGCCACCCGGGAGAAACACGAGGGCCTGGTGTTCGCCATCGCCTTCGAGTCGGTGATCAAGCTGATCGCCATCGGTGGCGTGGGCCTGTATGCGCTGTATGGGGTGTTCGACGGACCACAGCAGCTGGAACTCTGGCTGTTGCAGAACCAGACGGCCCTCGCCGCCCTGCACACGCCATTGCAGGAAGGCCCGTGGCGCACCCTGCTGCTGGTGTTCTTCGCCTCGGCCATCGTCATGCCGCACATGTACCACATGACCTTCACCGAGAACCTCAACCCCCGTGCCCTGGTCAGCGCCAGTTGGGGATTGCCGCTGTTCCTGCTGTTGATGAGCCTGGCGGTGCCGCTGATCCTCTGGGCCGGCCTCAAGCTCGGCGCCACTACCAACCCGGAATACTTCACCCTGGGCATCGGCATCGCCGCCGACAGTCCCGCCCTGGCGCTCATGGCCTACGTCGGCGGGTTATCGGCCGCCAGCGGCCTGATCATCGTCACCACGCTGGCACTGTCGGGGATGGCCCTGAACCACCTGGTGCTGCCGCTGTACCAGCCGCCGGCGGAAGGCAATATCTACCGCTGGCTGAAGTGGACCCGGCGCGCGCTCATCGTCGCCATCATCATGGCCGGCTATGCCTTCTACCTGCTGCTGGGAGCCGAGCAAGACCTGGCCAACCTGGGGATCGTGGCCTTCGTCGCCACCTTGCAGTTCCTTCCCGGGGTGCTCTCGGTCCTGTACTGGCCGACCGCCAACCGCCGTGGCTTCATCGCCGGCCTGCTGGCGGGCATCCTGGTCTGGATGGTGACCATGCTGCTGCCACTGGTGGGCAACCTGCAGGGCTTCTACATTCCCCTGCTGAACATGATCTACGTCCTCGACGACACCAGCTGGCACATGGCGGCCATCGCTTCGCTGGCAGCCAACGTGCTGATGTTCACCTTGATCTCGCTATTCACCAATGCCAGCTCCGAGGAGACCAGCGCCGCCGAAGCTTGCGCGGTGGACAACGTACGTCGACCGCAGCGCCGGGAACTGCATGCGGCCTCGCCCCAGGAGTTCGCCACCCAGCTGGCCAAGCCACTGGGGGCCAAGGCCGCGCAGAAGGAAGTGGAACAGGCCCTGCGCGATCTCTACCTGCCCTTCGACGAACGCCGCCCCTATGCGCTGCGACGCCTGCGGGACCGCATCGAGGCCAACCTGTCCGGGCTGATGGGCCCCAGCGTGGCCCAGGACATGGTGGAGACCTTCTTGCCCTACAAGGCCGGTGGCGAGAACTATGTGACCGAGGACATCCACTTCATCGAGAGCCGGCTCGAGGACTACCACTCGCGCCTCACTGGCCTGGCCGCCGAGCTCGACGCCCTGCGTCGCTACCACCGGCAGACCCTGCAAGAGCTGCCGATGGGCGTCTGCTCCCTGGCCAAGGACCAGGAGATCCTGATGTGGAACAAGGCCATGGAGGAACTCACCGGGATTCCCGCCCAGCATGTGGTGGGGTCGCGCCTGGGTACCATCGCCAACCCGTGGAGGGACCTGCTCCAGGGCTTCATCGACCTGCCCGACGAGCACCTGCACAAGCAGCATCTGGCCCTGGACGGCCAGACCCGCTGGCTGAACCTGCACAAGGCAGCCATCGACGAGCCCCTGGCGCCGGGCAACAGCGGCCTGGTGCTGCTGGTGGAGGACCTGACCGAGACCCAGACCCTGGAAGACAAGCTGGTGCACTCCGAGCGCCTGGCCAGTATCGGCCGCCTGGCCGCCGGCGTCGCCCATGAAATCGGCAACCCGGTCACCGGCATCGCCTGCCTGGCGCAGAACCTGCGCGAGGAACGCGAGGAAGATGGCGAACTGACGGAGATCAGCGAGCAGATCCTGGAGCAGACCAAACGCATCTCGCGCATCGTCCAGTCGCTGATGAGTTTCGCCCATGCCGGCAGCCACCAGCACAACGACGAAGCCGTATGCCTGGCCGAAGTGGCCCAGGATGCCATCGGCCTGCTGGCGCTGAACCGGCGTAATTTCGAGGTGCAGTTCTTCAATTTATGCGATCCCGACCACTGGGTGGATGGCGATCCCCAGCGCCTGGCCCAGGTGTTGATCAACCTGCTGTCCAATGCCCGCGACGCCTCCCCCGCCGGGAGCGCGGTACGCGTCAAGAGCGAGGCTTTCGAGCATACGGTCGACCTGATCGTGGAAGACGAAGGCAGCGGCATTCCCAAGAACATCATGGACCGATTGTTCGAACCGTTTTTCACCACCAAGGATCCAGGGGAAGGCACCGGTCTGGGCCTTGCACTGGTCTATTCCATCGTTGAAGAGCATTATGGACAAATCACCATCGACAGCCCGGCCGATCCACAGAGCCAGCGCGGCACCCGTATTCGAGTGACCTTGCCGCGCCATGTCGAAGCGACGTCCGCTGTGAACTGAGACCGTCGAGAGAATTGAATCAATGCCGCATATTCTGATCGTCGAAGACGAAACCATCATCCGCTCCGCCTTGCGACGCCTGCTGGAACGCAACCAGTATCAGGTCAGCGAGGCCGGTTCGGTGCAGGAAGCACAGGAACGCTTCAGTATTCCAACGTTCGACCTGATCGTCAGCGACCTGCGTTTGCCAGGCGCCCCGGGTACCGAGCTGATCAAGCTGGGCCAAGGTAAGCCGGTGCTGATCATGACCAGCTACGCCAGCCTGCGCTCGGCCGTGGACTCGATGAAAATGGGCGCGGTGGACTACATCGCCAAGCCGTTCGACCACGACGAGATGCTCCAGGCCGTGGCACGTATCCTGCGGGACCGGCAAAGCGCCGACCAGGCACCGGCCGAGCGGCCAGCCGGCAAGGCCGCCGGTACCGACAAGAGCGCGGCCAGCAACGGCGAGATCGGCATCATCGGCTCCTGCGCGCCCATGCAGGATCTGTACGGCAAGATCCGCAAGGTGGCGCCAACCGATTCCAATGTACTGATCCAGGGTGAATCCGGTACCGGCAAGGAGCTGGTGGCCCGGGCGCTGCACAACCTATCCAAGCGCGCCAAGGCGCCGATGATCTCGGTGAACTGTGCGGCCATTCCGGAAACCCTGATCGAATCCGAACTGTTCGGCCATGAAAAAGGCGCGTTCACCGGCGCCAGTGCCGGACGTGCCGGCCTGGTGGAAGCGGCCGACGGCGGCACGCTGTTCCTCGACGAAATCGGCGAGCTGCCGCTGGAGGCCCAGGCGCGCTTGCTGCGGGTCTTGCAGGAGGGCGAGATCCGCCGCGTGGGTTCGGTGCAGTCGCAGAAGGTCGATGTCCGCCTGATCGCCGCGACCCACCGCGACCTCAAGAGCCTGTCGAAGATCGGCCAGTTCCGTGAAGACCTGTATTACCGCCTGCATGTAATCGCCTTGAAACTGCCGGCCCTGCGTGAGCGCGGCGCCGACGTCAACGAAATCGCCAACGCCTTCCTCGCCCGCCAAAGTGCGCGCATCGGCCGTACGGACCTGAAGTTCGCCGCCGATGCCGAACAAGCGATCCGCCATTATTCCTGGCCCGGTAACGTGCGTGAGCTGGAAAACGCCGTCGAGCGCGCGGTGATCCTGTGCGAGAGTCCGGAAATCTCCGCGGACCTGCTGGGCATCGACATCGAGCTGAGCGACCTGGAAGACGAAGACTTCGGCAGCCTGGCGCCGCAAACAGCGCCGACCAGCCATGAGCCCACCGAAGACCTGTCCCTGGAAGACTACTTCCAGCACTTCGTCCTCGAGCACCAGGACCACATGACCGAGACCGAGCTGGCACGCAAGCTGGGCGTCAGCCGCAAGTGCCTGTGGGAACGCCGCCAGCGCCTGGGTATCCCACGGCGCAAGAGCGGGGTGACCAGCGAAAGCTGATACCTGCGCGACTTGGTGGGGTAACACCGGGTTTGTGAAAAAAACTGTTACCCCTGTAAGTGGACGTAACAGAAGCCGGGGCTAAAGGTAACGAAGCCCCGGTTTTTTTTGCCTCGAGAAAAGCAGCCCATCCCGTCTAACCCCTTGTTTTCCTGGGCTTTGCAAAAGTTGGCACGGCACCTGCTATATGTTTGGTACAAGAACAATAACAAGCAATGCACAAGACAATAAAAATAAGACGAATCGACTCACGCATAACAAAAACAACACGGCGGAGGCGCAGCTAACTGATTCTTTTGAAGAGGCGTTGTATTTGGGGCTTGCCCCACAACCAGGCTGAGAACAACAAAAACTGCCCTAAAGCAGAGCCTGAACTGGTTGGATCGAAAGATCATTGCAACTCAGCGATCAAAGCAATCCGTTTGCTCTTGGCTCCCGATTGGGAGGGCCACTCTGGACAAACCAGATGGCAAGGGCGTTAAACAAAAACAAGAAGCCCGAAACCAATAATAAAAATAGAGCACGCAACTATTCTGGGGGAGCTTCGGCTCCCCTTGTGGTTCCTGGCGTTCAGCCATCGCCTCACTTCCATCCCCACGACTCATCCTGATGGAATGTCCTGTGCATAAGTCGCGGCAGCTTCCTACACCATCCTTCGACTAAATGCTAGAATCCCCGCCCATCATGCGGTCATTCTTCGTTTTGGCCGAACATTCCTTCAAACAGTGCATCCCATGCTGAAGAAGCTGTTCCAGTCACTCCGTTCTCCCTTGCGTCGTACGCAACATAAACGCAGCACCCCTGAAGTGCTCAACAGCAGCCAGCATTCGCTGCAGCGCGCCCAGTTCAGCCGGTATGCGGTCAATATCGTCGAACGCCTGCAGAACGCCGGCTACCAGGCCTACCTGGTGGGTGGCTGCGTGCGCGACATGCTGCTCAACATCACCCCCAAGGATTTCGACGTCGCCACCAGCGCCACTCCGAAACAGGTCCGGGCCGAGTTTCGCAATGCGCGAATCATTGGCCGGCGGTTCAAGCTGGTGCACATCCACTTCGGTCGCGAAATCATCGAGGTGGCGACCTTCCGCGCCAATCACCCGCAGAACGAAGACGAAGAGGACAGCAACCAATCCTCGCGCAACGAAAGCGGGCGGATCCTGCGGGACAACGTCTATGGCACCCTGGAAGATGACGCGCAACGCCGCGACTTCACCATCAATGCCCTGTACTACGACCCGGTCAGCGAACGCATCCTCGACTATGCCAATGGCGTCCACGACATTCGCAACAACCTGGTGCGTCTGATCGGCGATCCGCGCAAGCGCTACCAGGAAGATCCGGTGCGCATGCTGCGAGCGGTGCGCTTTGCCGCCAAGCTGAACTTCGGGATCGAGAAGCACACCGCCGCACCGATCCGCGAACTGGCGCCGATGCTGCGGGAAATCCCTTCGGCGCGCCTGTTCGAGGAAGTGCTCAAGCTGTTCCTCTCCGGCCATGCCGCCGATACCTTCGAGATGCTGGTGGACCTGCAGCTGTTCGATCCGCTGTTCCCAGCCAGTGCCGAAGCCCTGGAATACAACCCGACCTACACCCATACGCTGATCAGCGAGGCATTGGCCAACACCGATCTGCGGATCAAGCAGAACAAACCGGTAACCCCGGCCTTCCTGTTCGCCGCCCTGCTCTGGCCGGCCCTGCCTGCCCGGGTCCTGCACCTGCAGGAACGCGGCATGCCGCCGATCCCGGCCATGCAGGAAGCCGCCCACGAACTGATCGCCGAACAGTGCCAGCGCATCGCCATCCCCAAACGTTTCACCATGCCGATCCGCGAGATCTGGGACATGCAGGAACGTCTACCGCGCCGCAGTGGCAAGCGAGCCGACCAATTGCTGGACAATCCACGCTTCCGCGCCGGCTACGACTTCCTGCTGCTACGCGAAAGCGCCGGCGAACAAACCGACGGCCTAGGTGAATGGTGGACCGACTACCAGGACGCCAATGACACCGAACGTCGCGACATGATCCGTGACCTCAGCGGCAAGGACGATGCCAGTGGCGCTCCACGCAAACGCCGGCGCAGCGGTGGTGCCAAGCGCAAGCGGGCCGGCGGCGCCGATATGTCGGGCGAATGACCGATGGAGCGTATCTATATCGGCCTGGGCAGCAACCTGGCGGATCCCGAGGAGCAACTGCGCAGCGCCATCGAGGCCCTGGGGAAGATCCCCGCGAGCCGTCTGCATGGCGTTTCGGCGTTCTACCAAAGCGATTCGCTGTTGCCCGGCCAACCGCGTTTCACCAACGCCGTGGCGGCGCTGGACAGCGCCCTCGAGCCGCTGCAATTGCTCGATGCGCTGCAAGCCATCGAGCAACAACAAGGCCGGGAACGCCACGAACGCTGGGGCCCAAGGACCCTGGACCTGGATATCCTGCTGTTCGGTGATCGGCTGATCGACGAACCCCGCCTCAAAGTCCCGCACTACCACATGCAGGCCCGCCCCTTCGTCCTCTATCCCCTGGCGGAACTGGCTCCCGCCGACCTGCATCTGGCCGATGGCCGCAGCCTGCGGGAACTGCTCGCCGCCTGCCCATTTGCCGGCCTGGAACGCCAGGCCTGACAGCTGAAACGCATCAGTAACGGCGGTAACACTACCGCCGTAACAATGCGGTAACACATCTAATTGACTTCCAGAGTTCTCCTCACGACTATAGGCGTCCCGTTGCCGCCATCACGGCGTTAAAGGGCGCAATTCAAGTGAAGCTTGTTCGCGGCGAACCCGGGAAACGCCAGGCAGAGGCAGTGATGCAAGGGCGGAACACCCGTCGGCACGCGATCTTTTTCCACCATGGCAAGCTGTACATGACGCCCCACGGGGGCGTATCCGGGATCGTTCAAATCGCTTGGAAGCAGGCTGTATAAGCACGACAAAAGACCGTGCGCCTGAACAACGAAGAATCACGCGCGTTACTCGCAGTAGTTTCCAAAGCGCCTGAATGAGGACCCCTTTTCATGCCAGACATCACTCTGACCACCCTGCAAAGCCTCAAGCAGAAAGGTGAGAAAATCACCATGCTGACCTGCTATGACGCCACCTTCGCCCACACATGCAACGAAGCCGGCGTCGAAGTCCTGCTGGTCGGCGACTCCCTGGGCATGGTCTTGCAAGGGCACGACAGCACATTGCCAGTCACCGTCGCCGACATGGCCTACCATGTCGCAGCGGTAAAACGCGGCAACAGCGGGGCCCTGATCCTCGCCGACCTGCCCTTCATGTCCTACGCCACCACTGAACAGGCCCTGAGCAGTTCGGCGCAGCTGATGCAGGCTGGTGCGCACATGGTCAAGATCGAAGGCGCGGCCTGGCTGGCCGAGCCGGTCCGCCTGCTGAACGAGCGTGGCGTCCCGGTCTGCGTGCACATGGGGCTGACCCCACAGACCGTGAACGTCTTGGGCGGCTACAAGGTCCAGGGACGCAACGAGAGCCAGGCCCGGCAGATGCGTGCCGACGCCATCGCCCTGGAACAGGCCGGTGCGGCCATGCTGCTGCTCGAATGCGTGCCCAGCGAGCTGGCGGCGGAAATCACCCAGGCGGTGAAGATCCCGGTGATCGGCATCGGTGCCGGCAGCGCCACCGACGGCCAGGTACTGGTGCTCCACGACATGCTGGGCCTGTCCCTCACCGGCCGTTCGCCCAAGTTCGTGAAGAACTTCATGACCGGCAAGGACAGCATCCAGGCGGCGCTGAGCGCCTACGTGCAGGAAGTCAAGGCTGTCACCTTCCCTGGCGCCGAACACGGGTTCTCCGCATGAATACTGTAAAGACCGTGCGTGAGTTGCGCGCCGCGGTTGCTCGCGCTCGCAGCGAAGGCAAGCGCATCGGCTTCGTGCCGACCATGGGCAACCTGCACAGCGGGCACGCCGCGCTGGTGGCCAAGGCCGCACAGAGAGTGGACTTCGTGGTCGCCAGCATCTTCGTCAACCCGCTGCAGTTCGGCGCCGGCGAAGACCTGGACAAATATCCCCGCACCCTCGCCGCCGACCAGGAAAAACTGCTCCAGGCTGGCTGCCACCTGCTGTTCGCCCCCACTGTCGAAGAGATGTACCCCGACGGCATGGCCGGACAGACCCGGGTCAGCGTTCCCCAGTTGTCCGAAGGCCTGTGCGGCGGCAGCCGTCCCGGGCACTTCGAAGGGGTGGCCACGGTGGTCAGCAAGCTGTTCAACATGGTGCAGCCCGATCTCGCGGTGTTCGGCCAGAAGGACTACCAGCAGCTGGCCGTCATCCGCGCCCTGGTGCATGACTTGAACATGCCGATCCAGATCATCGGCGAACCCACGGTGCGGGCCGAGGATGGCCTGGCGTTGTCCTCGCGCAACGGTTACCTGAGCGCAGAACAGCGGGCCATCGCCCCGGTGCTCTATCGCAGCCTGGGCCAGATCGCCGAGGCCATCCGCAATGGCGCGCGCGACTATCCGCAACTGCTGGCCGAACAGCAGCGCCTGCTGGAAGCCGCCGGCCTGCGCCAGGACTACCTGGAAATCCGTCACGCCCGGAACCTGCGCCCGGCCACCGCCGAGGACCGAGACCTGGTGATCCTGGTGGCGGCCTACCTGGGTACCACGCGCCTGATCGACAACCTGCACCTGGACCTCGACGCGCCGGCCTGATCAGCCGATTGCCCGAACCCCAACCTTCGGGCAAACTGCCGCCCGCCGGGGCCTGCAGCCAAAACTGCAGGCCCCTTTTCGAGGATCCGACCTAGGGAAAATCCCATGCACGCCATCATGCTCAAGGCCAAGCTGCATCGCGCAGAAGTCACCCACGCCGTGCTTGACTACGAAGGCTCTTGCGCCATCGACGGCGACTGGCTGGACCTCTCCGGCATTCGCGAATACGAGCAGATCCAGATCTACAACGTCGACAATGGCGAACGCTTCACCACCTACGCCATCCGTGGCGAATCCGGCTCGCGCATGATCTCGGTGAACGGCGCGGCCGCACACAAGGCCAAGGTCGGCGACCGGGTGATCATCTGCGCCTACGCCCACTACAGCGAAGCCGAATTGCTCAACTTCAAGCCACGCATGCTGTACATGGCTCCCGGCAACGAGCTGAGCCACACCAGCCACGCGATTCCGGTTCAGGTCGCCTGAACCCTTAGTTACTCCACACCGCGAACCCATGCCGCGCGGTCGGTGCAAAATAGTACCGACCGCAAGTCGGAGAAGGCCGAGACAGGAGCCCAGGCTGGAGTTACTGTTGTCGCCCCGGGTGATTAATCGAATCAGCACAGGGCCGAACGCACCAAGTCCGTGAATCCAGAATGGACGTTCCGGGCTTTTCAGTGTCCAAAAGGCAGTTCAAGCAAAAGGAAAACCGCAGCGATGGCGTACTACCGCACTCCTCACGACGTTACCGCTCTGCCCGCCTGGCAAGCGTTGAAAGAGCATCGCCAAGCCATGCAGGATTTCAGCATGCGCGAGGCATTCAATGCCGACCCACAGCGCTTCAGCCAGTTCACCCTGAGCAGCTGCGGACTGTTTCTCGACTACTCCAAGAACCTGATCACCGGCCAGACCCGCGACCTGCTGGTGGACCTGGCCAAGGAAGTCGGGCTGGCCGACGCAATCAAGTCGATGATGACCGGCGAACTGGTCAACGCCTCCGAAGGCCGCCCGGCCCTGCACACCGCCCTGCGCCGCCCGGTAGGCGACAAGCTGTCGGTCAATGGCGTGAACGTCATGCCGGAAGTGCACAAGGTGCTGAACCAGATCACCGAACTGGTGGGCCGCATCCACGACGGCCTGTGGCGCGGCTATACCGAGAAACCCATCACCGACGTGGTGAACATCGGCATCGGCGGCTCCTTCCTCGGTCCGGAGCTGGTATCCGAAGCCCTGCTGTCCTACACCCACAAGGGCGTGCGCTGCCACTACCTGGCCAATATCGACGGCAGCGAATTCCATGAGCTTTCGGCGAAGATCCGCGCAGAGACCACGCTGTTCATCGTCTCGTCCAAATCCTTCAACACCCTCGAGACCCTGAAGAACGCACAGGCCGCACGCGCCTGGTACCTGGCCCAGGGCGGTTCCGAAGCCGAGCTGCACCGCCACTTCATCGCGGTGTCGAGCAACAACGCCGCCGCCGTGGCCTTCGGCATCCGCGAAGAGAACATCTTCCCGATGTGGGACTGGGTCGGCGGGCGCTACTCGTTGTGGTCCGCCATCGGCCTGCCGATCGCCCTGGCCATCGGCATGTCCAACTTCAAGGAACTGCTGTCCGGCGCCTACACCATGGACCAGCACTTCCAGAGCGCGCCGTTCGAGCAGAACATGCCGGTACTGCTGGCGCTGCTGGGCGTGTGGTACGGCAACTTCTGGGGCGCGCAGAGCCACGCGATCCTGCCGTACGACCACTACCTGCGCAACATCACCAAGCACCTGCAGCAGCTGGACATGGAATCCAACGGCAAGAGCGTGCGCCAGGACGGTACCCCGGTGGGCACCGATACCGGTCCGGTGATCTGGGGCGGCGTGGGCTGCAACGGCCAGCACGCCTACCACCAGTTGCTGCACCAAGGTACCCAACTGATCCCGGCAGACTTCATCGTGCCGATCGTCAGCTTCAACCCGGTGGCCGACCACCACCAGTGGCTGTACGCCAACTGCCTGTCCCAGAGCCAGGCGCTGATGCTCGGCAAGACCCGCGCCGAAGCCGAGAGCGAGCTGCGCAACAAGGGCCTGAGCGAAGCCGAGGTGCAACGGCTCGCACCGCACAAGGTGATCCCTGGCAACCGGCCGAGCAATACCCTGGTGGTAGAGCGCATCAGCCCAAGGCGTCTTGGCGCGCTGGTGGCGCTGTACGAGCACAAGGTGTTCGTGCAGAGCGTGATCTGGGGCATCAACGCCTTCGACCAATGGGGCGTGGAGCTGGGCAAGGAGCTGGGCAAGGGCGTCTACGGTCGCCTGGTGGGCAGCGACGAAACCAGCGCCGAGGATGCCTCGACCCAGGGGCTGATCAACTACTTCCGCGGTCGTCATCGCGGCTGATCGCCACTCTGCGGGGGCCGGCTTGCCGGCTCCCGTTCGGGCCCTGGCCCTTGAACCTTGCCCTCACATGCGCGCACCCTTGAGTCTTGTCGCCAAACAAGCACAAGGAGCCGTCATGTTCGATATCAGCATTTTTCCGAAAGCCGATGCCGTCCGCCAGGCAGCCCAACTGAGCCAGGACGACTACCTCCACCTCTATCGCCAGTCCATCGAGCAGCCAGAACTGTTCTGGGCCGGGCAAGCCAAGCGTTTTTTGCACTGGAGCCAACCCTGGGCCGAAGTGCATCGCCATGACAGCCGCACCGGCCAGGCCAGTTGGTTCCGCGGCGGCCAGCTCAATGTCAGCTACAACTGCATCGACCGTCACCTGGAAACACGCGGTGACCAGACCGCAATCATCTGGGAAGGCGACGACCCTGCCGAATCCTTGCGCATCACTTACCGCACCTTGCACCAACAGGTCTGCCGGCTAGCCAACCTGCTCAAGAGCCGCGGCGTGAAGAAAGGCGACCGGGTATGCATCTACATGCCGATGATTCCCGAGGCCGCCTACGCCATGCTCGCCTGCACGCGCATCGGTGCCGTGCATTCGGTGGTTTTCGGCGGCTTCTCTCCGGAGGCCCTGCGCGACCGGATCCTCAATGCCGATTGCCATACCCTGATCACCGCCGACGAAGGCCTGCGCGGCGGCAAGCTGGTGCCGCTTAAAAGCAACGTCGACAAGGCGCTGCTCAGTTGCCCGGACGTCAGCAATGTGATCATGGTCCAGCGCACCGGCGCAGTAGTGAACTGGGTCGACGGCCGCGACATTCACTATGAGCAGGCCATGGCCGCCAGCAGCGACCAGTGCGCCCCCGAACCGATGGACGCCGAGGATCCGCTGTTCATCCTCTACACCTCCGGCAGCACCGGCAAACCCAAGGGGGTGCTGCATACCACCGGCGGCTACCTGCTGCAGGTGGCCATGACCTTCAAGTACGTCATGGACTACCGCGACGGCGAGGTCTTCTGGTGCACCGCCGATGTCGGCTGGGTCACCGGCCACAGCTATATCCTCTACGGTCCGCTGGCCAACGGCGCCACCACGCTGATCTTCGAAGGAGTCCCCAACCACCCCAGCACTTCGCGCTTCTGGGAAGTAGTGGACAAGCATCGGGTGAACATCTTCTACACCGCGCCCACCGCCTTGCGCGCCTTGATGCGCGAAGGTGCCGGACCGTTGCGCAACAGCTCGCGCGCCAGCCTGCGCCTGCTCGGCAGCGTCGGTGAGCCGATCAATCCGGAGGCCTGGGAATGGTATTTCAACGAGGTGGGCGAACAACGCTGCCCCATCGTCGATACCTGGTGGCAGACCGAGACCGGCGGCATCATGCTCAGCCCGCTGGCCAGCACCCGGCAAATCAAGCCCGGTTGCGCCATGACGCCGATGTTCGGCGTGCAGCCGGTGTTGCTGGATGACCAGGGCCAGGAGATCCAGGGCGCCGGTAGCGGCATCCTGGTGCTCAAGGGCAGTTGGCCCGGGCAGATCCGTACCGTCTATGGCGACCCGCAACGCATGGTCGAGACCTACTTCGCGCCTTACCCGGGCTACTACTTCACCGGTGACGGCGCCCGACGCGATGAAGACGGCAGCTACTGGATCACCGGGCGCATCGATGACGTGATCAACGTCTCCGGACACCGCATCGGTACCGCGGAGGTAGAAAGCGCCCTGGTGCTCCACGACAGCATCGCCGAAGCCGCCGTGGTGGGTTATCCCCATGACCTCAAGGGCCAGGGTATCTATGCCTTCGTCACGCCGATGCAGGGGATAGAGCCCGACGCTACCCTGAAGCAGGAACTCCTGGCCCTGGTCAGCCGCGAGATCGGCAGCTTCGCCAAGCCGGAGCTGATCCAGTGGGCACCGGCCCTGCCCAAGACTCGCTCGGGCAAGATCATGCGGCGTATCCTGCGCAAGATAGCCTGCAACGAGCTGGACAGCCTGGGCGATACCTCGACCCTGGCCGACCCTGGCGTGGTGCAGGGCCTGATCGATCAACGCTTGAACCTCTGAAAGCGGCGCGGCCCGGGCCGCGCCATCGTTTCCCAACAGCAGCGAGCCGTCATGGAATTCATTCGCAGCCGTATCGAAAGCCAGGTCATGAGCCTCTCCGGCCTGTCCCTGGGCCAGCTCGACCTGGAAAACCCCAAGGGCGATCCGGGTCTATTCGGTCCAGGGGCCGTTTGCTGGCAAGTGCATGCCGACTTCAGCAGCATGCTGATCGGCGGCATCAGCGCCCTGTTGCTGCAAGCCCTGCATCCCTTGGCGCTGGCCGGGGTCTGGGACCACTCCAACTTTCGCCAGGACCTGATCGGCCGCCTGCGCCGCACCGGGCAGTTCATTTCCGGGACCACCTTCGGCTCGCGCCAGGACGCCCAGTGGCTGATCGAGAAAGTCCGTGGCATTCACTTGCACATCACCGGCACCGCCCCCGATGGCCGGCCCTACGCGGCCAGCGATCCAGACTTGCTGACCTGGGTCCATGTAGCTGAGGTCAGCAGTTTCCTGGCGGCTCACCTGCGCTATTTCAATCCGCGCTTGTCCGGCGCCGACCAGGATCGCTACTACGATGAAATCGCCTTGGTGGCCGAGCGCCTGGGCGCCCGCGACGTACCCCGTTCACGGCAGGCTGTGGCCGATTACCTGCAAGCCATGCGCCCGCAGTTGTTGTGCGACCAGCGCAGCCGCGAAGTGCTGCGCCTGCTGCAGGCCGCACCAGCCCCTAGCCGCCTGGCCAAACCCTTTGGCTCGTTGATGATGCAAGCCGGGATCGACCTGCTGCCGGACTGGGCCGGCGAGCTGCTGGGGGTCGAGCAGAGCCCGCTGCAACGCCAGCTGATCCGCGCCAGCATCAAGCGCAGCGCGCCGATGCTGCGCTGGGCGGTACGCGACAGCTCGGCCCATCGCGCCAGGCGACGCATGGGCCTGTAGACAGCGACCGACCGAGCACAACGCGACCGGCCGGTTCGCGATTGGCCGGCCTCCAGGGTTGTGTGCAACCATGATTTTCAAGACTTCCAGCGCCTGGACGACGGGTTCGCCGAACCGCTCCAGGCCCCAGCCATCGAATCTGAGGACCCGACCATGCAAGACGTCGTAATCGTTGCCGCTACCCGCACCGCCGTGGGCACTTTCCAGGGCTCGCTGGCGGCCATTCCCG
>NZ_JBYSWT010000048.1:0-41831 GCF_058781435.1 Pseudomonas sp. FW507-12TSA | reverse complement strand
CCCCGACCCCAACGACAATGGACGATGGCCGACCGGCAGGCCCGCCACCGCATTTTCCCCGGCGGCCACGCCACTGGTTCAACGGCCCGCTGGTGCCGCTGACGTTCCAGTTCATCTCGCTGATCATCGCCGCCTGGTACGGCGCCAAGCTGCTGTCGCGGCCCATCCGACGCCTCAGCGCCGCCGCCGAGCGCCTGAGCGAAAACCTCGACAGCCCGCCCCTGGAAGAACTCGGCCCCCATGAAGCACGACAGGCAGCCAACACTTTCAACCAGATGCAAAAGCGCATTCGCGAGCAAGTCCAGCAGCGTGGGCGCATGCTCGGCGCGGTTTCCCACGACCTGCGCACGCCGCTGTCGCGCCTCAAGCTGCGCCTGGAGCAGATCGAGGACAGCAAGTTGCAAAGCCAGATGCGCCAGGACCTGGACGATATGATCAAGATGCTCGACGCCACCCTCAGCTACCTGCACGAGCAACGCACCAGCGAGATCTGGCAACTGATGGACGTGCAAGCGCTGGTGGAGTCGATGTGCGAGAACGCCCAGGACCGGGGCGCCGATGTCCAGGCCCAGGGGCATTGCGCACCGCTGCTGGTGCAACCCATGGCGCTGCAGTCATGCCTGAACAACCTGCTGGACAATGCCCTGCGCTATGCCGGCCAAGCGACCCTGGCCCTGGAGGACAATCGCGAGCAGTTGCTGATCCGGGTCATCGACCACGGCCCAGGCATCGCCGCCGAGCAGCGTGAAGCGGTGTTCGAGCCGTTCTTCCGCCTGGAGGGTTCACGCAACCGCAATTCCGGCGGGGTCGGCCTGGGCATGACCATCGCCCGCGAAGCCGCGGAGCGCATGGGCGCCAGCCTGCAGCTCGAGGAAACCCCGGGCGGCGGCCTGACTGCGGTACTGCGGCTGACCCGTCCCTGAGCTCAGCGCGGTTCCTGGTTGCGTGCCTGGCTGGCACTCCAGTCCAGCAACAGGCTGTAGGCCACCGCCAACAGGGTCGGGCCGATGAACAAGCCGATGAAACCGAAGGCGATCAAGCCACCGAACACCCCGAGCAGGACGATCACCAGTGGCAGGTTGCCGCCACGGCTGATCAGGTAGGGCTTGAGCACGTTATCCACCCCACTGATGATGAAGGTGCCCCAGATTCCCAGGAACACCGCCATGCCGTACTCGCCCTTCCAGGCCAGCCAGGCCGTGGCCGGGATCCACACCAGCGGTGGCCCCATGGGGATCAGGCTGAGCAGGAAGGTGACGATCCCCAGTACCAGCGCCCCGGGCACCCCGGCGATGATGAAGCCGATCAAAGCCAGCAGGCCCTGGGCCGCCGCAGTACCTATCACGCCGTTGACCACGCGCTGCACGGTGCCGGCTACCAGGTCGATGTAGTAGCCGGCACGATCGCCGATCAGCCGCTCCAGCAGCTTGTGCACGAACAGCGCCAGGCGCGGGCCGTCACGGTAGAAGAAGAACACGAAGACCAGGCTCAGGGTCAGTTCCAGGATGCCCCCGCCCACCTGGGCGCTACGGGCCAGCAACCAGTTGCCCACCTGCCCCAGGTACGGCTTGACCGCCACCATCAGCGCCGCGCCCTGTTCGTCGATGCTGTTCCAGACGCCCACCAGGCGCTCGCCCACCAACGGCAAGCCGCCCAGCCAGGCTGGCGCCTCGGGCAGGCCATCGACCTGGACGTCCTTGATGAAGGCGGTGGCATCACGTACATGGTCCGCCAGGTTGAGGCCCAGCCAGACCAGCGGCGCCGCCACCAGCAGCATCCAGCCCAGGGTCAGCAGGCCCGCGGCCAGGGATTCGCGACCATGCAGCCAGCGGGTCAGCAAACGCATCAGCGGCCAGCTGGCAAAGGCCAGCACCGCCCCCCAGAACAGGGCCGACCAAAAGGGCGCCATCACCCAGAAGCTGGCACCGAACAGCACCAGGAGCAGGATCTGCACCAGCAGGCGATCGTTATTGGGCATGAAATGTCTCGCGCAAGAGTAACCAGTGAAGAGTAGGCGAACCCGCCAGGGCGGGTCGCCTGCAAAGCTTAACGCAGCAGTTCGAAGTGCAGGCCGGCGGCCTGGGTATCGCCGGTTTCCAACCGCGTAGCGCGCACGCCCTGGCCGATCAGGGCCTGGCGCCAGGCTTCGGCGTGCTGGCCGCAAAGACTGACCCGCAACGTGGTGTCCAGGTTCAATCCCCGGGACAGCAAGGTGAGCCAGGTTGGCTGCGGCTCGGCCAGCTTGGCCAGGTCCAGCCGGCCAGTGTCTTTCAATTGCCGGAGCAACGTCGCGGAGGTGGGCAGCAGTTCGCCCAGTGGAGCACCGGCGGCGAACTGCTCCACATGCAGGTAAGCCCGGCGATTGCCGCGGGTGATGCTGTACAGGGCCACCAGGGAGTTGTCCTGGGGGGCCGCCAGGCGTAGCAACAAGTAGGCCTGCTGCTCGTCGGCGCCGTACAGCTTGGCGTTGCCGAACACCTCATTGGCCCACAGGCTGCTTTCGCCGCAGTCCCGCGCCTGGCACCAGAACAGCAGCTCGGCGCCCTGTTTCTGCAAAGCCTCGCGGGCCAGGGTGAAGGCTTCGTTGGAGCTGCGCTCGGCCGGCAGTTGGTAGGTGATGGCGGTGAGCTTGCCCCGGGCATTGACCTGGCCGTCGAAACGCAACTGGCCGCTGATCTTGCGGATCGAGCCCATGGGGTAGATCCGCTCCTGTTCTACCTCGGGGCGGTAATCGACGATCTGGGCATCGGTCAGACGGGGCACCAGGGGCAGGTCCTGGCTTCCGGGAAGGTCGGCGGCAACCGCCAGTGCGCTGGCCAGGGACAGGCCCAGGAAACTGAGTGAACGCATCGGGGCCCTCATCGGATCAGCATGGCCTGGGCGCCCTTGACGACGCTGGCGTCGTCACTGCGTTGCGGAACCTGCAAGCCGCGCTGGACCGCGGGGCGCGCCTCCATGGCCGCCATCCAGCGCTGTAGCGCTTCCAGCCCCTGGACCGGAACTCCCGACCAGTCATGGCCGCGCACCCAGGGGAAGGTGGCGATGTCGGCGATGCTGTAGTCGCCGGCCAGGTAGTCGACCTGCTGCAGGCGCGTGTCGAGCACCTCGTACAAACGCCGGGTCTCATGCTGGTAGCGGTCGATGGCGCCCTGCAGCTTCTCCGGGAAATAGCGGAAGAACACATTGGCCTGGCCTTGCATGGGGCCGATGCCGCCCATCTGGAACATCAGCCACTGCATGACCTGCGAACGCCCCTTGGCATCGGCAGGCAGCAGGCGACCGGTACGCTCGGCCAGGTAGACAAGGATCGCCCCGGACTCGAATACCGGGAAATCGCCATTGTCGCGATCGACGATGGCAGGAATACGCCCATTGGGATTGATCTTGAGGAACGCCGGCGCCTTCTGTTCCTTCTTGTCGAAGCTCAAGGCGTGCACGGTATAGGGCAGGCCGAGCTCTTCAAGCAGGATGGAAACCTTGTGGCCATTGGGGGTCGCAGCGGTGTACAGATCTATCATGGTTGTCTCCCATTTCAACCCGCCAAGCCTCGACAGTTGACCAGGTCAAGTCAAGGAACGGCGAAAAACCGATTGAAACAGTCTGCGACAAAGGTGGCACCGGTTTCATCGTTCAAATGCAGATGGTGCCCGCCCGGCAGCTGTTCAAGGTTGAAGGGTAGACGCTGCAGCAACTCCTGGTGCCGGGCCAGCATGCCATCGGCCGCCACCACCAGCTGCGTCGGGCAGGCCACCCGCTGGACGAAGGACATGGCCTGCTCCTCGGTCAGGCGCAGGGGCGAAGCCAGGGTCAGGCGGCTGTCGCTGCGCCAGGTATAACCACCGGCCACCGGCATCAGGCCTCGTTGCGCCAACAGCTCGGCGGCTTCCCGGCTGACGGCCACCAGGCCTTTCATCCGCGCCTCGACGGCGCGCTCCAGGCTGCTGTAGACCGGCTTGCGCTTGTCCTGCAAGGCCAGTTGCGCTTGCAGGGCCATGCCCAGGCGCTCGGCTGCGCCCTCGCCACTGGCCGTGGGCGGGATGACGCCGTCGATCAGCGCCAGCTGGCTGACTCGCTCGGGCATGGCCGCCGCCAATACCAGGGACACGATGGCCCCCAGGGAGTGGCCCATGAGGGCGAAGCGCCGCCAGCCCAGCTGCTCGGCCACTTGCAATACGTCGTACACGTAGTCCCACAGGGCGTATCCCGCTCCCGCCGGGCGATGCCCGGAGTGCCCGTGGCCGGCCAGGTCCAGGGCCAGGATGCGCAGGCCGCGCAACTTGGGCGCCAGGCGCGCGAAGCTGTTGGCGTTGTCCAGCCAGCCATGCAGGGCGATCACCGGCAAGCCATCCTCTGGACCGAACAAATGCGCCGCCAGCTCGATATGCGGCAGGCTCAGGCGCACTTCCTCCACACCCTGGCTCATGCAAGGCTCCGCTGCTGGCCGTGCTGCCAGCGGTTGAACAGGTCCTTGAGCAAGAGCGCAGTGGCCTCGGGTCGCTCAAGGGGGAACATGTGCCCGCCGGGCATGGTCAGCGACACCCCTTGGGACATGCGTCCCACGGCACTGGTGTGATGGCGCATCACCACCCTGCTCTGCTGGCCTCGCACCACCGCCAGGGGCACCTTGAGCTGATGGGCGCTGCCCGGGCTGGTGTGCGGCACGCCACGATAGATGCTGATCTCGGTGGCCGGGTCGAAGCGCAGCCGCAAGCGATCCCCCACTTGTTGCAGGCCATGCTCCAGGTAGGCATCCAGGCAATCGGGGTCGAAGGCGCGGAACAGCGTCTTGCGCGAAAAGTAGCTGCGGGCCGACTCGATATCGCTGAACTCCTCGCGCCGTCCCAGGGTGCGCCCGGCCGGGGTCAGCCGATCGATGAAACCCAAGCGCTTGGCCGCACGGATCACCCATTGGTCGGCCCGGGTCAGCACCGGTGAGTCGAGCATCACCACGCCCTGGTACAGCTCCGGGCAGCGCAGGGCCGCATGCAGGTGCAGCACGCCGCCCAGCGAGTGCCCGACGCCCCACACCGGCTGGGACTGCTGTTGCAGGTGGTGGATCAATTCGTCCACCAGGCTGCGCCAGTTATCGTCCACCGGAAAACGCGGGTCATGGGCATGCTGTTGCAGATGAGTCACCTCGAATTCCGGCGCCAGGGCGGCGAACAACTTGCCGTAGGTGCCGGAGGGAAACCCATTGGCGTGAGCGAAAAACACCTGTTGCGACATACCGACTCATCCATTTACCAAATCAACGGCGATTTTCCGCAAGCTCCGCCGCCAGGGCAATGACCGTAACCGCCAGGAATACTGACACCCCGGCCCGGCCTATGGCCGCGGGTTCAGGCGGCCGGCGGGTTCTGCCCCAGCGGCACCACCGCCATGGTCAGGCGCGATACACAGCTGGCCTTGCCCTCGTCGCTGCTCAGGCGGATGTCCCAGACGTGGGTGGTGCGACCGAGATGGATGGCCCTGGCCACCGCCGTGACCCGCCCGCTGCGCAAACCCCGCAGGTGGTTGGCATTGATCTCCAGCCCCACGCAGTAGAACTTGCTGGCATCGATGCACAGGTAGCTGGCCATGGAGCCGACGGTCTCGGCCAGCACCACCGAAGCCCCACCATGCAGCAGCCCGTAGGGCTGGTGGGTACGATGGTCGATGACCATGCTGGCGGTCAGGGACTGCTCGTCGAAAGCCTCGAAGCGGATATCCAGCACTTCGCCGATGGTGTTCTTCTGGAGCGCGTTCAGTTGCTCGAGGTTGGGGGTGGTACGCCACAGGCTCATCGCCACTTCCTTCTTGTAGGTTGGTCGCTCAATCCTGCCACAGCACGACTTCCTCGCGCTCGCTCCAGGCCTGGAAGCTGTCGCCATAAGCGGACTCGATCACATTGCGCTTGATCTTCAGGGTCGGGGTCAGGAAACCGTTCTCCACCGCCCAGCTACCCTTGACCACCACCAGCCGATGCAGGCGCTCGTGCTTGTCCAGGCCGCCATTGACCTGGGCCAGGAGGTTTTCCAGGCTGCTGTGCAAGCCTTCGCGAGCGCTGCCATCGGCCTCGCGCTGGCCGGCCGCCGACAACACGCACAAACCCAACGGCGCGCTCAGGCCATCGCCGACCACGCATACCTGCTCGATGTGCGCATGCTCGGCCAGGCGGATCTCGATGGGCGCAGGCGCCACATACTTGCCCTTGCTGGTCTTGAAGATTTCCTTGAGCCGGCCGGTCAGGCGCAGGTTGCCGGCAGCATCCTGCTCGCCCTTGTCGCCGGTGCGTAAAAAACCATCCTCGGTGATGGTCTCGGCGGTCTTCTGCGGGTCCTTGTAGTAACCCTGCATCACCGCCTGGCTGCGGACCTGGACCTCGCCGTCCACGGCGATGCGCACCTGGACCTCGGGACAGGGCCGGCCGATCCAACCCGGGATGTATTCTCCCGAGCGGCCCAGATGGGAGTAACCACAGTTCTCGGTCATGCCGTAGACCTCCAGCACATCCAGGCCCAGGCGCTGGTACCAGTGCAACAGGGCCTGAGGCACTGGCGCGGCTCCGGACAGGGCCACGCGCAACGCATCCAGCCCCAGCCCCGCCAGGACCTTGTGCCCGACCCACTTGCCAATCAGCGGCAGGCCCAGGAGCAGGTCCAGGCGCCTGGCCGGCATCTTGGCGTAGACCCCCATCTGGAACTTGGTCCAGATCCGTGGCACGCCGAACATCGCCGTGGGCCGGGCACGCCGCAGGTCGGCCAGGAAGGTATCGAGGCTCTCGGCAAAAAAGATCGTCTGCCCGGTGTAGAGCGCGCCCATCTCGACGAATACGCGCTCGGCCACATGGCACAACGGCAGGTAGGACAGCAGCCGGTCGCCGGGCCCCAGGCCGAACATCTGGACTCCATGGCTGGCGGTGAACCCGAGGTTGCCGAAGCTGTGCATCACGCCCTTGGGCGATCCGGTGGTACCGGAGGTATAGATGATGGTGGCCAGTTGGTCGGGCCCCGGGCAGGGGCTGTCGGTCATTGGCTGGCAACGCTGCAGCGCCTCCCAGCTGAAATCGAAGCTGCCCTGCGGCGCCAATGGCAGGCTGATGGTGGGTAAACCAGTCCTGATGCCCCGGGACATTTCCGGCCAGGCATCGAGCTTGCCGATGAACGCCAGGGCCGACCCGGAATGCTCCAGCACCTGGGCCACCGACTCGGCGGTGAGGTTGGGGTACAGCGGCACCGAGACATGCCCGGCCATCCAGATCGCCAGGTCGGCGATGATCCAGTGGGCGGAGTTCTTGCCGATGATCGCGATATTGCTGCCCGCCGGCAGTTGCCGCTCCCGCAGCCACTGGGCGGCGCGTCGGACCTGCTGGGCGACCTCGGCCCAGCTCAGTTCCTGCACCTGGCCACCGGCGCAGGGCTGGACCAGGAAAAGTTGCTGGGGATGACTTGCTTCACGCTGGTAGAACACTTGCAACGGCAAACGAAAAGCAGCAGACATGACGCGCTCCTTTGTTCTTGTTGTGTTCGGGAACAGCCGCTAACCAACCAAGCACTTGCTCGGTCGACTATTCCACGCACCAGGGAGCGCTGCAAGTTAAGAAATGTAGCCGGCATCAGCCTTGCCGACACCCACCACCGGAGCCCAGGGGCCCGGCGGCGAGGGCATCAGGGATGGTCGACGCGAACCAGGGTCATGGCCCCGGCCAGCGGCCAGTCGCCTGCCAACTCCGCCAGGCTGGCGGTGTCCATGGCTTGCGGGTCACGCAGGTGACCATGCTGCAACAGGCCGATCAGGCTGCCCACCAAGGGTTGGTGGCTGACCAGCAACAGGTTCTCGGCGCTGTCCAGTTGCTCCAGCGCCCGCAGTGGATTGGCATCCGGGGTGAGCCAGGACACGGTACGCACCTCGCCCTCAAAGCCCAGGGCCTCGCGCACCAGGTGCGCGGTTTGCTGGGCCCGGACATAGGGACTGGCAAGGATCCCGGTGAGGGGCTGGCCGATCAGTTGCGCGGCGCTGGCCAGCACCTGCTGCCGGCCATGGGCCGTCAGGTTGCGCTCGGCATCGGTGGCCGCATGGGCTTCGGCCTGGCCATGGCGCAATACCCAGAGCCTCACAACTTGGGCTCCTCGTCACGCACCGGATGCGGCGCCGGAGGCACGCTGTGGGGCGCCTCGCCCTCCGGAGCCCGGGGCGCCGGCCAGTCGGCGAACGGCCAGGGCTTTTGTTCGGTGTGGAAACTGCCGAAGCGGCCGATCTGCGCCAGGAACTGGCTCAGGCTGTCGCCGAAGTTCATCAGGCTGGCATTGGGGGCGCCGTAGACCAATCGGTAGATGAGCTGCACTACCACCAGCGCCCCCAGGAGGAACTGCGCCACCTGCCACACCAGGGCGAATACCAGCATCCACAACACCCGCAGGAGAATGGATTCGTACTTGGCCTCGGAATTCGTATCGTTCATGTCTCGCTCCTGTACTGCTCAGTTGAATCCGCTGGTGGAGATAAAGTCGACATCGGTTTTCGGTTCGCCGCGCATCAACAGCTCGATCACCTGGGTGAGCGTCCGGCCTTCGAACAGGATCGCGTGCAACCCGGCTACCAGCGGCATGTAGACCCCCAGCTCCTGGGCCTTGGCCTTGAGCACCTTGAGGGTGTTGACCCCTTCCGCCACTTCGCCCAGGCGGCTCACCGCCTCGTCCAGGCTCAGACCCTGGCCCAGGGCGAAGCCCACCTGGTAGTTGCGGCTCTTGGGCGAGGAGCAAGTGACGATCAGGTCGCCGACCCCGGCCAGGCCAAGGAAGGTCATGGGGTTGGCCCCCTGGCTCACGGCGAAGCGGGTCATTTCCGCCAGGGCCCGGGTGATCAGCATGCTCTTGGTGTTTTCCCCCATGCCCAGGGCCACCGCCATGCCGGCGATGATTGCGTAGACGTTCTTCAAGGCGCCGCCCAGCTCGACGCCGAAGCGGTCGGCACTGGCGTAGACCCTGAAGGTACGGCCATGCAGCACCGCCTGGACTTCTTGGCACAGTTGCTCGTCCTCACTGGCCACCACCGTGGCGGTCAGGGCATGCTCGGCCACTTCGCGGGCCAGGTTGGGGCCCGAGAGCACGCCGATCCGCGCCTGGGGCGCGATGTCCTCGAGGATCTGGCTCATCAGCTTGAAGGTCTGGGCCTCGATGCCCTTGGTCAGGCTGACCAGCATCTTGCCGCCGAGTCGCTGTGCATGGGGCGCCAGCACCGCGCGCAGGGCGCTGGAGGGCAAGGCGACGAAACACAGGTCGCTGTCCTCGAGGGTGGCCAGCAGGTCGGTGACCGGCTCCACCGCCGGGTGGATCTTGATGCCCTTGAGATAACGCGGATTCTCGCGATTGAGCCGAATGGCCTCGGCCTGCTCGGGATCACGCATCCACTGCCGCACCGCCTGGCCGTTCTCGGCCAGCAGGTTGGCCACGGCGGTACCGAAACTTCCGCCTCCCAGGACCGCAATAGGGCGCTGTTGTGTCATATGCAATCCGTTTTTCCATAGCAGTGGCGATGGCGGCATTATACGGGGCGGCCATCCGACCACCAGCCCCGGTCAACTGTCCGGGCGATCTGTCGCAAACCCGCGCAGGCGCTCGGCGGATGCAGGCCCATCGAATGGAAAACTCGACCGTCTCGGTTAACATGCGCGCCATCTTTCACGTTTCAAGGCTGCGCCGTGCCCGCTGGTCCCTCCCCCCTTCGCCTGTCATTGCTGCTGGGCATGCTATCCGGTCATCCGGCGCTGGCCGAAGATCTGTTCGTCGACGACGGCGCACTGCCCCAGGTATTGACCGCCACCCGCCTGAAACAATCCCCCGCCGCAGTGCCCGGCAGCATGACCGTGCTGGACAACGAATTGATCAAGGCCAGCGGCGCCCGGGACATCAGCGAACTGCTGCGCCTGGTGCCGGGGATGATGGTCGGCGCCATCAGCGGCAACCAGGCCACGGTCAACTACCACGGCACCAGCGCCAGCGAAGCCCGGCGCATGCAGGTCTTGATCGACGGGCGCTCGGTGTATCGGGCCGGATTGGCCACCGTGGACTGGAGCGACATTCCGGTGGCCATGGAGGATATCGAGCGCATCGAGGTATTCCGCGGCCCCAATACCGTCAGCTACGGCGCCAACGCATTGATGGCGGTGGTCAACATCATTACCCGCTCGCCGGCCAACAGCCATGGCACGCGGATCAAGGTGACCCGTGGCCAGCGTGGTGTGGCCGACTGGTACGCCAGCCAGGGTACCGGCTGGGACGGCGGCGACCTGCGCCTGTCGCTTTCGGGCCAGGAGGACGATGGCTTCGACAAGCGCCAGGACGGGTCGGACTATCGCGACAGCCGGCGCCTGAACCGCATCAGCCTGGCGCTCGGCCAGATGCTCGACGAACGCCAGAGCATCGATTGGCAGTTCAATGCCAAGGAAGGCAGCAACCAGCGGCCTTATACCTATCGGCCGGTGTTCAAGGACTACGCCGAGAAAGGCTACAACTCCGACGTGATCGCCAAGGACTATGCGACCTCCCTGCGCTGGAACCTGGACCTGGACCCACGGCACAGCCTCTACGTCCAGGGCTCGGCCCAGCACTGGGATCGCCAGCAGACCTGGAGGGCTTGCGATGCGGCCCTGTCCTTCAGTCCCGAACTGGCGCGCCTGTGGCAGCTCAACCCGAACTACACCGAGCGCCTGGCGCGCAACATGCCTGATGACCCCAGCGCGGCACCGGCAGGAACCGAGGAAGAAAAAGCACTGGCGCGGCAGGTCATCGGTCAATGGAACGCCGGCGGCAAGAACCCCGTCTGCGGCAATATCGACCAGAGTACCCGGGAAACCCGCTACGACCTGGAAATACAGGACACCCTGAGCCTCGCCGACGACCTGCGGCTGGTCAGCGGCATGAACTACCGCTACGACCGTGCCGACTCCGAGACCTATTTCAACGGCGTGCTGGACGACACCACCTGGCGCCTGTTCGGCCAGTTGGAATGGCGGGCCAGCGAACACTGGCTGATCCAGGGCGGGGCCATGTACGAAGACGCCCGGCTCACCGGGAACTCCCTGACCCCGCGGATCGCCGTCAACTACCTGATCAACCCGCGCCACGGGTTGCGGGCGGTGTACTCCGAAGCCATCCGTTCCCCGGACATGTTCGAGAACAACGTCAACTGGAGCTATCGGGTCACCGGCCTGAGCGCTCCGGTCTACGGCCAGAACAGCGCCCAGTACTTCGTCAAGACCCGCGGCCCCGGCGACCTCGACCAGGAACGCATGCGCTCCCGGGAGCTGGGCTACAACGGCTATTTCGTCGACCAGCGGCTGAACCTGGATATCAAGCTGTTCTACGACGAAATCAGCAGGATGGTCAGCGAGCCGCTGCGCAACAACCAGTACATCGCCAGCAACAGCAACTCGGCGCGTTTCACCGGCAGCGAAAGCCAGCTGGATTGGCAGCTGAGCCGCGCCGACCGCCTGCGCCTGACCTACGCCTATGTCCATGCCCAGGCCAGCAACCGCCTGGACCAGCGCTTGAGCGCCAGCAACAGCGGCTCGGCCGGCTGGCTGCGCAACTGGGGCCAGGGCTGGTCCAGCGCACTCTTCTACTATGGAGACAGCGCCCTCAACGGCTACCGTTTCCAGCGGGTCGATACCCGCGTCGCCAAGCGCCTGTCCCTGGGCAAGGCCGACCTGGAGCTGGCCGGCACCTTGCAACAGCGGCTCGACCACCAGCCCGTCACCTTCGCCGACAACCGCTACGACTCCCACCACACGCTGTACTTCAGCGCGGAGCTGGAGTTCTAGCATGGCTCGCTCGCGCAAGGGCCTGCCTCGACTCGGCTGGAGCCTGGTGCTGCTGGGCTGGCTGCTGTGCGCGCCGTTGCGCGCCGCCGAAGTGCTGCTGACCGCCAGTGAAGACAGCGACAGCGTGCGCAGCTTCGCCCGGGAACTGGCGGAGCTGCGCCCCCAGGACCAGGTGCGCTTCGAGCCGCTCGGGCAATTGCCCGCACCGGGCCTCTTGCCGGCGGCCACGCGCTTGATCCTGCTGGACCCGCAAAGCCTCGACTGGCGCCTGCAAGATGCGCAGGGCCCGCCGACCCTGGTGCTGCGCATCAGTCGCCTGCAAGCCGCCCAACGCCTGCCAGGAACGCCGCAGCCCAGGCTCACCCTGCTGTGGAGCGACCCGCCCGGGGCCCGCCAGCTACGCCTGATCCGCGAGGTGCTGCCCCAGGTCCGCCGGGTGGGCGTGCTGTACAGCCAGGACAGCCGGTTCCTGCTCGAGGAACTGCGCCAGGCGGCGCGCGCCCAGGGGCTGGAAATCGTCGCCGAGGCCTGGAACGACATCGGCGACAGTCGTCCATTGCAGGAAGTGCTGCGCAACAGCGAAGTCTTGCTGGGCCTGGACGACCCCAGCCTGTACAACCCCAAGACCGTCAAGAACCTGCTGCTCAGCAGCTATGCCCGACAACAGGCCCTGATCGGGCCCAACGCCGGTTTCGTCAGGGCTGGCAGCCTGGCCAGCACCTACAGCGACCAGCAGGACTGGCTGCAAACCCTGGACCAGCTGCTGGACCGGCCACCAGCCCAATGGCCCCGTTCGCAGTACCCGGCGGCCTTCAAGGTATTGAGCAACCCACAGGTGGCACGCTCCCTGGGCATCGAGGAAATCGATCCTGAGACCGTCGCCCGCCAGTTGAGCGAAGGAGAGAAACGCCCATGACATTGCGTCGCCGTTGGGATATCCAGGCCCGTACTCAGCTGATCAGCCTCGGCCCCGCGCTGCTCCTGACACTGTTGCTGATCAGCTTCTTCACTTTCGTGCGCATCCAGGACCTGCACCAGGAGCTGGACCACACCGGCCAGCTGATCGCCAACCAACTGGCCCCGGCCACCGAATACGGGGTGATCTCCGGCAACAACGAGGGCCTGGAAAGCCTGTTGCAAGCGACCCTGAGCACGCCCCACGTGCAATTCCTGGAGGTCCAGGACAGCGCCAACAACATCCTGGTGTATGTCGAGCAGCCTGCGGCCCGCCATGACCATGCGAAACAGATCAAGGTATTCCAGGCTCCCGTGCGGCTGCAGCGGATCCAGGTGCACAACGACTTCCTGCAAGAGGATCCGGGCAGCCTGGCCAGCCAGGGCGACGGCTACCTGGGGCGCGTGCTGGTCGGCATGTCCAACGACGCCTTCAGCCAGCGCCAACAGGAAATCGTCCTCAAGGCCGGGATCCTCGCCCTGTTCGCCCTGCTCTTCACCTTCCTGCTGGCCCGCCGCCTGGCCGCCGGCCTGGCCCAGCCGATCAGGGCCATGAGCAACGCGGTCAAGGCGATCCAGGAAGGCGACTTCAAGACCCCGTTGCCGATCGTCGACGATGGCGAGCTGGGCAACCTGGCGCGGCACATCAACAACCTCGCCGCCGGCCTGGAACTGGCCAGCCGCGAACAGCAGCAGGCCATGTCCCAGTTGATCCAGACCCGGGAAGAAGCGGAACAGGCGAACAGGGCCAAGTCGGACTTCCTGGCGATGATGAGCCATGAGTTGCGCACGCCGATGAATGGCGTGCTGGGCATGCTGCAGTTGCTTGAAACCACCGAGATGACCCGCGAGCAACGCGAGTACGCGGCACTGGCCTCGGAATCCACCGAGCACCTGCTCAAGGTGATCAACGACATTCTCGACTTCTCGCGTATCGAGCGCTCGGCCCTGGAGCTGGAACACATTCCGTTCAACCTGGCCGAATTGATCGCCAGTTCGGCCCAGGCCTTCCAGCACAGTGCCCTGCAACGGGGCCTGGACCTGAAGTTGCGGCTGGCGCCGGGACTGGAGTCGTTGCAGGTCAAGGGCGATCCGACGCGGATCCGCCAGATCCTGGTCAACCTGGTCGGCAACGCGCTGAAGTTCACCGAACAAGGCAGTGTGACCATCGAAGCCCAGTGGCAGGCCCTGGACCACGAGCTCCTGTGGTTCACCTGTGCGGTGCGCGACAGTGGCATCGGCATCAGCCCGGCCAGCCTGGAATCGATGTTCGACGCCTTCCAGCAGGCCGACAGCTCGATCTCCCGGCGCTATGGCGGCACCGGCCTGGGCCTGCCCATCGCCCGGACCCTGGCCGAGCGCATGGGCGGCACCCTGCGGGCCCAGAGCGAGGAAGGCCGGGGCTCGGTGTTCACCCTGGAAATCCCCCTGGCGCTGTTCCAGCAGACACTGCCGGTAGCGGCCCCACGGGCCAGCACCGCGGCGGACCAGGGCGCAGGCCGCAACGTGCTGCTGGTGGAGGACAACCCGGTGAACCAGACCGTTATCCAGGCCATGTTGCGCAGCCTGGGCTTCAGCGTGAGCATCGTCACCGATGGCGCCCAGGCGGTACGCAGTGCCGAAAGCCTGATTTTCGAGGCGATCCTGATGGATTGCCGGCTGCCGCTGGTCGACGGCTACGAGGCCACCCGGCAGATCCGGCAACTGCCCGGTTGTGCCGATCTGCCCATCATCGCGCTGACCGCCAATGCCCTCCAGGGTGACCGTGAGGCCTGCCTCGCGGCCGGCATGAACGACTATCTGGCAAAGCCCTTCAAGCGGGCGGATCTACAGCAAATTCTCCAACGTTGGGTGCAATAGCGGGCTATTTTCAAACATCTGCGACTGGCGTGGCGGGCGAAAGTGCGGCAGTCTTAGGCACCCGATGGGGCCCTGAAAAGGCCTCCGAAAAAAATTTCAGTGCACAAGTGTACATTCATGCCCTTTGCGCTGTGACTTTCACTACAACGCAATAGTCTATGAGTAGGCTGCCGGCTCGAGGCATGAACGCTTCGATCGGCCGGGAAGATTTGCCCAACCCTGCCGCACGGGACTATTGAGGAGCTCGCATGACCAAACAAAACGCCTTTACTCGGGAAGATCTGCTGCGCTGCAGTCGCGGTGAGCTGTTCGGCCCAGGTAATGCGCAACTGCCCGCCGGCAACATGCTGATGATCGACCGCATCACTCACATCAGCGGCGAAGGTGGCAAGTACGGCAAAGGTGAGTTGGTCGCCGAGCTGGATATCACTCCGGACCTGTGGTTCTTCGCCTGCCATTTCGAAGGCGACCCGGTGATGCCAGGCTGCCTGGGCCTGGATGCCATGTGGCAGCTGGTGGGGTTCTTCCTGGGCTGGCAAGGCCTGCCGGGCCGCGGTCGCGCCCTGGGCTCGGGAGAAGTCAAATTCTTCGGCCAGGTGCTGCCAAGCGCCAAGAAGGTCACCTATAACATCCATATCAAACGCGTCCTGAAGGGCAAGCTGAACCTGGCCATCGCCGATGGTTCGGTCAGCGTCGACGGCAAGGAAATCTACACTGCCGAAGGCCTGCGGGTCGGCGTGTTCACCTCCACTGACAATTTTTAAGGGTTATCCGCATGCGCCGCGTCGTTATCACTGGTCTGGGCATCGTTTCGTGCCTGGGCAATGACAAAGAGACCGTCTCCGCTAACCTGCGTGCAAGTCGCCCTGGCATCCGCTTCAACCCGGAATATGCCGAAATGGGTCTGCGTAGCCAGGTTTCCGGCTCCATTGACCTGAATCTCGAAGAACTGATCGATCGCAAGATCTACCGTTTCGTCGGCCACGCGGCAGCCTATGCCTACCTGGCCATGAAGGACGCCATTGCCGACTCCGGCCTGACCGAAGAGCAGGTATCCAACCCGCGCACCGGCCTGATCGCCGGCTCCGGCGGCGCCTCGACCCTGAACCAGATGGAAGCGCTGGACATCCTGCGCGAGAAAGGCGTCAAGCGCGTTGGTCCGTACCGCGTCACCCGGACCATGAGCAGCACCGTTTCCGCCTGCCTGGCCACGCCGTTCAAGATCAAGGGCCTGAACTACTCCATCGCTTCGGCCTGCGCCACCAGCGCCCACTGCATCGGCACCGCCATGGAGCAGATCCAGATGGGCAAGCAGGACATCGTGTTCGCCGGCGGCGGTGAAGAAGAGCACTGGACCCAGTCGTTCCTGTTCGACGCCATGGGCGCCCTGTCCACCCAATACAACGAAACCCCGGAGAAAGCCTCCCGCGCCTACGACGCCCAGCGTGACGGTTTCGTCATCGCCGGCGGTGGCGGCATGGTGGTGGTCGAGGAGCTGGAACACGCCCTGGCCCGTGGCGCCAAGATCTACGCGGAAATCGTCGGCTACGGCGCCACTTCCGATGGCTACGACATGGTGGCTCCGAGCGGCGAAGGCGCCATCCGCTGCATGCAGATGGCCATGTCCACCGTCGACGCCCCGATCGACTACCTGAACACCCACGGCACTTCGACTCCGGTCGGTGACGTCGCCGAAATGAAAGGCGTGCGTGAAGTGTTCGGCGCCAAGGCTCCGGCCATCAGTTCCACCAAGAGCCTGTCGGGTCACTCCCTGGGCGCCGCCGGCGTTCACGAAGCGATCTACTGCATGCTGATGATGGAAGGCAACTTCATGGCCGGCTCGGCCAACATCGACGAGCTGGATCCGGAAGTGGCCGACATGCCGATCCTGACCAAGACCCGCGAAGACGTTGCCTTCAATACCGTGATGAGCAACAGCTTCGGCTTCGGCGGCACCAATGCCACCCTGGTCCTCAAGCGCTGGCAGGGCAAGTAGGCCCCGCCGCAGCCTGAAAAAAAGCCCCGACTGGTTCGGGGCTTTTTCTTGCCCGGGATTCACACCGAGAAACGCGCCACCATGGCGTTGAGATCCACCGCCAGGCGCGACAGCTCCTGGCTGGCGGCGCTGGTCTGGTTGGCCCCCGCCGAAGTCTGGTGGGCCAGGTCGCGGATATTCATCAGGTTGCGATCCACCTCCCGCGCCACCGCTGCCTGCTGCTCGGAGGCGCTGGCGATGACGGTGTTGCGCTCGTTGATCTCGGTGAAGGCCGAGGCGATTTCCTCCAGGGCCTGGCCGGCCGCCTTGGCCACTTCCAGGGTCGAGCGGGCGCGGCTGTTGCTCTGCTGCATGGAGTTGACCGCCAGGTCGGTGCCTTGCTGGATGCCCCCGATCATCTGTTCGATTTCCTGGGTCGATTGCTGGGTCCGATGGGCCAGGGCCCGCACCTCGTCGGCCACCACTGCGAAACCGCGCCCGGCATCCCCGGCCCGCGCCGCCTCGATGGCGGCATTCAGCGCCAGCAGGTTGGTCTGCTCGGCAATGGCGCGGATCACCTCCAGCACCTTGCTGATGCCATAGACCTTCTGGGCCAGGTCTTCCACCTGGTTGGCGTTGGCCGTCACATCTTCCGCCAGCGACTCGATGGACAGCACTGTCTGCTGCACCTGCTCGCGCCCATGCTTGGCGATCCGGTCGGACTCCCGGGAAGCCTGGGACGTGGCCACGGCATTGCTGGCCACCTCCTCCACTGCCGCGGTCATCTGGTTCACCGCCGTGGCCGCCTGTTCGATTTCCTGGTTCTGCTGGTACAAGCCCCGGGTCGCATCCTCGGTGACGCTACTGAGCTCCTCCGAGGCCGAGGCCAGCTGGCTCGAAGAATCGGAGATCCGCTTGATGGTTTCCCGCAGGCTGTGCTGCATGGCCTTGAGCGCATGGAGCAAGCGCGCCGGCTCGTCCTTGCCGCTCACCCGGATATCGCCGGTCAGGTCGCCGCCGGCCACCACCTCGGCCACGCTCAACGATTGCGCCAGGGGCAGGACGATGCTGCGGGTCAGCAGCAACGCCAGGCCAACGGTCACCAGCGCCGCCGCCACGATCATCACCACCACCCAGATCCGCGACTTGCTGAACACCTCCTGGGCCAGGTCGGTGGCCTGGGTGGCGCTCTGCTTGTTCAGGTCGATCAGGTCATGCAGGGTGGCGGCCATTTCATCGGCCAACTGGTTCATCTCGCCGTTGACGACCTTGACCGCCGCCTCCACCTGATTCTGGCTGGAGTACTGCATGACCTGGGCCTGGCGCTCCAGGTACTGCTTCTCGATGGACTTGAAGCGATCGAACAGCACACGCTCCTGGGGCAGCACGATCAGCGATTCATAACGTCCCTGGGCGATGCCCAGGCCCTTCTTTATGTCGTTGATCTTGGCTTCGTTCTGGGCGATCGCCTGAGGATCGCGATTGATCAGCAGGCGCAAGGTCAAGGCGCGGACCCGCAGCAGGTCCTGGCTCATGTCACCAACGGACATGACGCTGGGCAACCAATTGCTCTCTACCTCATCGGATTGCTGGCGCATGTTGGCCATTTGCATCAGGGCGAATGCCCCGAGGATAAACATCATGAGCGCCAGCAAGCCAAAACCCAGGCTTGCCCGTGGCGCAATATTCAGACTTCTGAGGCTCATTCCTTTGGCTCCTTCCTAGAGCGCTGCAAGACTTGCAGCAGGTGCTCTTAGACGGTATCGGGCCAGATGGAATTTGCGTAAGACGAAAAAGTGATATCAAAACGCCCAAGTACTTCGATACCGGGGCATAAAACGATTCAGCGCACCGAAAATCGCTGTTCTGCCAACAAACGGTCGCCCTGGAACACCATGAAGTGCCATTCACCCGGCACCACTTCGTGGCTTTCGGTGAACTCGTAGGCCATCACATCCTGAGGGGCATTGGGCACCAGCTTCTGGGTCACTTCCAGCTTGTCATGGCGCAAGCCATCAGGAGTGCGAATGCCCGGCGTCAGGTACAACAGGGTCAGCGGCTGGCCGTCGGCGACCTTGCCCAGCAGTTGGTAGCGCAGGCCGAACTTGGTGCCCAACCGGGCCGGTACCACGGCAGTCTGCTGGATCTTCTCGTTGCTGCGACGCAGCACCCGCTCCCCCGATTGCAGCTCGGCCTTGGGGCCTTCGAACACGCCGAACTCCACGGGACCTTCGACACGGACCTCGGCACTGGCCAGGCCGCTGACGATCATCAGCGCCGCCAGGACGCTTGAACGAGTGAAATGCATATCGCGCTCCTTGATTGAGATGGCGCGAGCATATGAACCAAGGGTGACAAGCTGATGACAATCCGCCG
This sequence comes from Pseudomonas sp. FW507-12TSA, assembly GCF_058781435.1. Lineage (NCBI taxonomy): Bacteria > Pseudomonadati > Pseudomonadota > Gammaproteobacteria > Pseudomonadales > Pseudomonadaceae > Pseudomonas > Pseudomonas sp. FW507-12TSA. Next base: position 22,866 of record NZ_JBYSWT010000048.1, on the reverse strand, counting down.
GGACAGCGACTCAGCGAGAAGCCGGGAGCACGGCCAGGAAATTGTCATGGGCCACCTTGCGGGCCACCTCGGCCGGCAGGGCATCGAGGAACCCATCGAAGCCGTGCAATTCCCGCCCCAGCTTGTCGAAGCGCCCGACCACATCCGAGCCCAGCATGAAGCGCTCCGCATAGCGCTCCACCAAGCGCAGCCACTCCCGGCGCGGGGTGCCCTGCTCGTCCAGCAGATAGGGAGTGAGCAGGCTCCAGGACAGGTCTATGTAGAGGTTCGGGTAGCGCTCCAGCAACCGCTCCAGGGTCGGCAGCAGGAACTCCAGGCGCTCCTGGTGACGATGGATTTCCGCGCTGGTACCCGCGTGGGCCCAGATGAACCGGGTCTGCGGATGCTGGCCCAGGGGCTCCTCTATCTCTGCCAGGTACAGGGGATTGCGCTCGCGCTTGGAGGTGATGTTCGAATGCAGCATCACAGGCAGATCATGCTTCGCTGCCAGGCGATAGACCTTGGCCATGGCCTCGTTGTTGGCCCGTGGCGTATCGCCGTCGATCAACGCAGTGAGGTCGTCATGGCGAGTGAAGACCTCGCCGATGCCCTGCCACAACCCCGGATCGAGATCGAGCATGCGCTGGATATGGGCCGCGGAATTCTTGTCGTTGGGATTGAACCCCGAAAGGAACGGATGCAGGCGCCGGCGTTGCTCGACCGGTAGCTGCTTGACCGCGGCGGCCACCAGCACATCGGTGGCGCTGTACCAGTAGGCACCGGCATCGTCCCCGGCGTAGTAGCGCGGACGCTTGGGTTCGTCCTCGTGCCATTTCTTGGCCACCGGGATCCCGGAGATCATCGCCTGCTCGATCCGGTTGTCGGCCATGGCCTTGAGCAAGGCCTGCATGCCCTGGGTTTCCTGGAAAAAATCGACATAGTGCAGGTGTGCATCGCTGTAGATGTAGTCCCGTGCCTGTGCTGCCGCCAGGGGCAGCATCAGCAGCAAAGACAGGCAGCTTGCGTGAAAATGGCTCCAGTGCACCGCTCAGGCTCCCGAGTATCGAAGCAGGATAGACCGTGGCGCCAGGTCGCAGGTTCAGAAAATGGGGAACACACGAGTCGTGCGATGCTCTATAACTTCAGCACCTTTAATGCCTGATTCCATCAATCACTGCCTGAGGTTTGCCATGACCATCACCGTCAACACCGAGTCCAGCGAAGGTTACCGCCACAGCATCCAGGTGGACGACCACCATTTCTTCACCGACCTGCCCAAGTCGGCAGGTGGCGAAGGCACCGCTCCGGAGCCCCATGATTACTTCGACGCCGCGCTGGGGGCATGCAAGGCCCTGACCCTCAAGCTCTATGCCCAGAAGAAGAACATCCCGCTCACCGGCGTCACGGTGGAGATCAAGCATGACAACAGCGAGGAAACCAAGGGCAAGTACGCCCTGCATGTGAAGCTGACCCTCAAGGGCGTGCTCACCGATGCCCAGCGTGAAGAACTGCATCGAGTGGCCGATCGCTGCCCGATCCACAAGCTGATGACCACCAGCGAAGTGAGCATCGAGACCCACCTCTCCGAAGGCGCCTTCAGCCAGTAGCGCGCGGCCTGGGCAAGCGGGTTATGCTCCCGGGCATAACCCGAGCAGCCTGGAGCCCGCCATGAATTCCCCCCTCGTGATCCGTCCCCGTGCCGAGGACGTCGAAGGCCAGCCCATCCTCCGCCCCCTGCCCTCGGCGCAATGTCGCAGCGTCGGGCCTTTCGTGTTCTTCGACCACATGCTGGAAACCACCTATCCGGCGGGCAAGGGCATGAACATCCGCCAACATCCGCATATCGGCCTGTCCACCCTGACCTACCTGTTCAGCGGGCAGATCCAGCACAAGGACAGCCTGGGTTCAGACCAGGTCGTCGAGGCCGGGGACGTCAGCTGGATGACCGCCGGCAGCGCCATCGCCCACGTCGAGCGCACGCCATCGGCGCAACTGGAGCGGGAGCGGCGCATGCATGGGCTACAGGTATGGCTGGCTTCGCCCCGGGACCAGGAACAGGGGCCGGGGCACTACAGTCATCACCCCGCTGCCAGCCTGCCGGTGAACGACAACCTCGGCGTGAGCATCCGCATGATCGCCGGCCATGGCTTCTGCCTGGAGTCGCCAGTGCCGGTGCTGTCCCCGACGCTGTACGCCGAACTGCAGCTGCAAACCGCCACCAGCCTGCTGATTCCTACCGAGCATCAGGAACGGGCACTGTACGTGCTGGCAGGCGAGGCCCACCTGGATGGGCAGCCGGTGGAGCTGAATACGCTGGTGATCCTGCCGGAAGGCGAAACCGCGACCCTGTTCGCCGAAAGCGATTGCCATGCGGTGTTGATCGGTGGCGCGCCCCTGGACGGGCCACGCCGGATCAACTGGAACTTCGTCGCCAGCGATCCGGCCCTGATCGACGAGGCCCGCCGGCGCTGGGCGGCCGGGGACTGGCCGCAGGTCCCTGGAGAAAGCGAGCGGATCGAGCTTCCACCGGGCAAACACTGAGCCCTCTCGCCCGCCACGGCCGCTGCATGGGTCGTGGCGAGCGCAGGAGCAGTTGTCAGCCCCGGAACACTTCCTCGAGCAGGTGATGCATGGTGGCGAAGGCCCGGCCGGAAACCTTGGCGTCGTACATCATCTTGCCCGGCACATTGGCATGGGTATCGGTGAAGGAATGCACCGCGCCACCGTAGCTCACCAGTTGCCAGTCCACCCCGGCGGCATCCATCTCCGCCTCGAAGGCCGGCAGTTGTTCCTTGGCCACGAACGGATCGGCCGCTCCATGCAGTACCAGCACCGCGCCCTTGATATTGCGTGCATCGGCGGGCTCGGGAGTATCCAGGGTGCCGTGGAAAGACACTGCCGCCTTCACCGGTGCGCCGCTGCGAGCCAGCTCCAGGGCACAGCAGCCACCGAAGCAGAAACCGAAGGTCGCCAGCTTCGAAGTGTCGACTGGCGCCTCCCCTTGGGCCTGCAAGGCCGCGAACGAGGCCTGCATGCGCTTGCGCAGCAGCGCGCGGTCATCCTTCAACGGAGTCATCGCCGCCCCGGCTTCGTTGAAGTCACGAGGCCTCAGCGCCTGCCCATAGAGATCGGCGACCAGCACCACATAACCCTGGGCGGCTACCGCTTCGGCGATCTTCTGCGCGCCATCGGTAACCCCCATCCAGTTCGGCGCCATCAGCAAGCCCGGGCGGGGCCCCTTGTGGGCGGCATCGAAGGCCAGGCGGCCCTCATAGGGTTGACCATCGATCTGATATACCACGGAACGCACGGTGATTTGACTCATGACTCAGCTCCTCCAGCAAAGGGACACCAGAATGAAAAAACCCGCCGTTAGGGCGGGTTTTTCTTGCTACTTGATTAAACCGACAGCTCGACCAGGAGCTTGTTCAACCGGCGGACATAAGCCGCTGGGTCTTTCAAGCTGTCACCGGCCGCCAGGGCAGCCTGGTCGAAGAGGATGTGCGACAGGTCGCCAAAACGCTCTTCGCTCTGCTCGCCGTCGAGCTTCTCGATCAACGGATGGCTCGGGTTGAACTCGAAGATCGGCTTGGAGTCCGGCACCTTCTGCCCGCTGGCTTCGAGGATCTGGCGCATCTGCAGGCCCAGGTCCTGTTCACCGATGGCCAGGATCGCCGGCGAATCGGTCAGGCGGTGGGAGACCCGCACTTCGCTGACGTTCTCGCCCAGGGCGGTCTTGATCCGCTCCACCAGGCCTTCCTTGCTCTTGGCGACTTCCTCGGCGGCCTTCTTGTCCTCTTCGGAGTCCAGGTTGCCCAGGTCCAGGTCACCACGCGCCACGTCGACAAAGCTCTTGCCGTCGAACTCGTTGAGGTAGCTCATCAGCCACTCGTCGATCCGGTCGGTGAGCAGCAGCACTTCGATGCCTTTCTTGCGGAAGACTTCCAGGTGCGGGCTGTTCTTGACCTGGGCGTAGGATTCGCCGGTGAGGAAGTAGATCTTGTCCTGGCCTTCCTTGGCACGCGCCAGGTACTCGGCCAGGGAAACGTTCTGCTCGCCGTCTTCGCCCTGGGTGGAAGCGAAGCGCAGCAGGCCGGCGATCTTCTCCTTGTTGGCGAAGTCCTCGGCCGGGCCTTCCTTCATCACCTGGCCGAAGTTCTTCCAGAAGCCCTTGTATTGCTCCGGCTCGTTCTTGGCCAGCTTCTCCAGCATGTCCAGCACGCGCTTGGTCAGCGCCGACTTCATCGAATCGATGATCGGGTCTTTCTGCAGGATCTCGCGGGAGACGTTCAGCGACAGGTCGTTGGAGTCCACCACGCCCTTGATGAAGCGCAGGTACAGCGGCAGGAAGGATTCGGCCTGGTCCATGACGAACACGCGCTGCACGTAGAGCTTGAGGCCCTTCGGTGCTTCACGCTGGTACAGATCGAACGGCGCGCGGGCCGGTACGTACAGCAGCGAGCTGTATTCCAGCTTGCCTTCGACCTTGTTGTGGCTCCAGCTCAGCGGGTTCTCGAAGTCATGTGCGATGTGCTTGTAGAACTCCTGGTATTCCTCGTCCTTGATCTCGGTACGCGGACGAGTCCACAGGGCGCTGGCACGGTTGACGGTTTCCCACTCCAGCGACGGCTGCTCTTCGCCTTCGGCAGCCGCAGCTTCCTTGGGCAGCTCGATCGGCAGGGCGATATGGTCGGAGTACTTCTTGATGATGTTGCGCAGGCGCCAGCCATCGGCGAACTCGTCTTCGCCGGACTTCAGGTGCAGGACGATGCGGGTGCCGCGCTCGGCCTTGTCGATGGTAGCGACTTCGAACTCGCCTTCACCCTTGGACGACCAGTGCACGCCCTCGCTGGCGGCCAGGCCGGCACGACGGCTGAACACTTCGACCTGGTCGGCGACGATGAACGCGGAGTAGAACCCGACGCCGAACTGGCCGATCAGGTGCGAATCCTTCTTCTGGTCGCCGGTGAGGTTCTTCATGAAATCGGCGGTGCCGGACTTGGCGATGGTCCCCAGGTGGGTGATCACATCTTCACGGCTCATGCCGATACCGTTGTCTTCGAGAGTGACGGTCTTGGCGTCCTTGTCGAAGCTCACACGGATTTTCAGCTCGGCGCCACCTTCCAGCAACTCGGGCTTGGACAGGGCTTCGAAGCGCAACTTGTCGACCGCGTCGGAGGCGTTCGAGATCAGCTCGCGCAGGAAGATTTCCTTGTTGGAATACAACGAATGGATCATGAGGTGCAGCAGTTGCTTCACCTCGGTCTGGAAGCCCAGGGTTTCCTTTTGAGTTTCCACACTCATGGTCATCAAACTCCAATCAGATGGCATTGGCCGCACTCCGGAAGCGGTGAGCGGCGGGATGACATGAAAGTGGGGATCACTCTGCAGATTTCAAGAGCCGGTCCGATCCTGGATCTTGAAATGTGCACGAGCGGTGGCGATCGGCTCGTCGGCAGTGCTCTGCCACGCCGTAATCGCGACATTGGCCACCCGCCGCCCCTGGCGGCATACCTGGCAACGAGCGAAGGTGTCGCGAAAACGCCCGGCGCTCAGGTAGTCCAGGGAAAAGTCGATGATCTTCGGCACCTCGGGAGAACCGGTGAAGACCAACAAGTGCAGGGCTGCCGCCAATTCCATGAAGCCGGCGATCACCCCCCCATGCAGCGCCGGCAACAAGGGATTGCCGATGTTGTCCTTGTTGGCCGGCAGGCGAAACAGCAACTCGTCGCCCAGGCGCGAACACTCGATACCGATCAACGCGGCGTAGGGAATCCGCTGCAGCAAGGCTGCGTACTCGCCCTGGCGGTGGGCCTGCTCCAGCAGGGTTTTGAGATCCTCGCTCATGCCCGCTCTCCCTTGCTGGCAGCGGAAGCGCCAGGCGACCCCTTGCCCATGCGCATGAAGGTTCCTACCACATGGGCCACCGGATGCTCGGGATCGTCCTGGTAGGCAAAACCGCGGGTAAAAATCACATCGGTGGTGACCCTGTAACACTGGGCAAACCCGTGCACGGCCTGATGCGGTTGCGCCGGGTGCATGTAGTCTATGCGTAGGTCCAGGGTCGGGCACACCTCGAACTCCGGCAGTACACAGAGGGTGGCCAGACCGCAGGCGGTGTCCATCAGCGTGGTCAGGGCCCCGCCATGGATGACCCCGCTCTGGGGGTCGCCCACGATTTGCGGGCTATAGGGCAAGGTCAGGGTCAGCCCCTCCGGGGAGGCGCTATGGACGCCGATACCCAGCACCTGGCAGTGGCGCAGCGCGGAAATAAAGCGCTGTGCTCGTTCGAAGATCAGATCTTGCGCCATGGCGAATGCCTCTAGTTATTGTCTGGAATGTGCGCTCGATAAAGTAAAAAAGTTCCGTGACATCAATCTTTAATATATCTGCGCAGCCAAGGAACTTAAGTCACAAGGCCATGATCGAAAGGCCAGTAGATATCTTCACTCAGGAGAAACACCCCATGCGTAAGACTTTAGCTATTGCCCTGATGCTGACCGCTTCCCTCGGTCTGGCTGCCTGCGACAAGAAATCCGAGGACAAAGCTCAAGATGCCAACCAACATGCTGAGCAAGCCCAACAGAAAATGAACGAAGCTCAGGATAAGGTGAACGACGCAGCCAAGGAAAACGCCGAAGCTGCCAAAGATCAGGCTGAATCCAACAAGGCCGCTGCTGAAGAAAGCGCCAAGGAAGCAGCACCTAAAACCAACTAAGTCGGTTTTAGCGCAGTACAGAATAAAGCCCGCCAAGTGCGGGCTTTATTTTTTTCGGCGTAACTTCTATGCCAACAACCAACGAAAAGTTGGACTAAGCATCAATAACAAAGAACACGACAGGCCAACTCCCCAGGCCAGGCTCCGTTGCCACGCCAGGTCGGCCAGATAACACCCCAGGTAAAGCACACGGGCAACCACGAAGACGATCGCCAGGGTATCGATCAACCAACCCTGGGTCTGCGTGGTGTGTGCCATCAACACGCCCACGGCGAACAGGATGAACGCTTCGAAACTGTTCTGGTGCGCCGCCAGGGCCCGGGCCCCACGCCCGCTCAACCGGGCCTGTTGCAGGCGCGGCAGATGGTTGTCGTAGCCGCCCTGCTCCTTCATGGCCTTGACCACTGGCATCCGCGCAATGAAGATCAACAACGCACTGATAAACACGCACCAGAACGTAATGGTCATCAGTTGTTCTCCTTGTTCACCTCGGGCAATGGCGCCTCTGTAGGGGTATAGACCATGACGTCCAGAACGTCGGAATGGAACTCGCGACGATAGAGCACCAGCACTACCCCACTGCTCATCAACATGAACAACCAGGGACTGACGAACCAGGCCAGCATGCTCATGCCGAAGTAATACGAGCGCAGGCCAAAGTTGAACTGGTTGGCCGCCATGGAAATCACCCGCGCGGCGCGGGCGGCAAAGGCCTTGCGCTCCTGCTCGGAGACATGCCGCTCACCGATCATCGGCGCCGACCCCACCAGCACCGCGGCGAAGTTGTATTGGCGCATGCACCAGCTGAAGGTGAAGAAGGCATAGACGAACACCAGCGCCAGGCACAGCAACTTGATTTCCGACATGCCCTGGGATGCCTGCTGGACCATGGGGATGTCGGCCAGCAGCGAGACCGCGCGCTCCGATGCTCCCAGCACAGTGATGATGCCGGCCAGGATGATCAGGGTACTGGAGGCGAAGAACGAAGCATTGCGCTCCAGGTTACCGATCACACTGGCATCGGCGATGCGGTTGTCCCGCAACAGCATGCGGCGCATCCAGTCTTCGCGATACAGGTGCAGGACGCTGGCCAGGCAAGGTGTGTCGCGGCCTTTCCAGGTGGCGTAGCGGGTGTAGCCGCCCCAGCAAACGATGAACCAGAGGGCGGCCAATAGGTGGATCTGGTTGGCTTGGATGAACGACATGCAAATTCCTGTGGGCATTGGCGAAAGCTGGGAGCAATGTTTCGACGCCTCGCCAGAGAAAAAGACACCGCGCAAGGCCCATAAAAAATGCCCCGTATCGATGGATACGGGGCATTTTCAACAGCGCTGGCCGACCGCTCGTGACGGCCGGTGAACACCGGTCAAATCAGGCCAGGGCTTCGCTGGGCTTGCCCAACAGGCGATCGCAGACCACGGCCAGGGCCAGGACGATCACCGAAGGCACCAGCCAGGCCAGGCCCTGCTCGCTGAGCGGTAGGTGGGACAGCTGGCTGGGGATGAGACCGGCAAACGCGGTGCCCTTGATCGCATCGATCAGGCCGAAGATGAACGATACCAGCATCACCGGGCCGACGATGCGGCGCTGATCCTGCCAGAAGTCCTTGCAGAAGCTCAGGGCCACCAGGACGATGCATGGTGGATAGATGGCGGTCAGTACCGGGATCGAGAACGCGATCAACTTGGTCAGGCCCAGGTTCGACACCACCAGCGAGAAGCCCGCGAGGATCACTACTAGGGTCTTGTAGGACAGCGGCAAGACCCGGCTGAAATACTCGGCACAGGCGCAGGTCAGGCCTACGGCGGTCACCAGGCAAGCCAGGGAGATCAGTACCGCGAGGAAACCACTGCCCAGGGAGCCGAAGGTGTGCTGCACGTAGGCATGCAGCACTGCCGCGCCGTTGGTCGCACCGACAGCCACTTCATGGCTACCGGAGCCCAGGCGGAACAGGCTGACGTAGACCAGCGCCAGGCCGACACCGGCGACCAGGCCGGCGATCACCGCGTAACGGGTGATCAACTGCGGCGACTCCACCCCGCGAGAACGGATGGCGTTGACGATGACGATGCCGAACACCAGCGCGCCCAGGGTATCCATGGTCAGGTAGCCATTGATGAAGCCTTGGGAGAACGGCGCCGCCACGTATTCCGGAGTGGCCTGGCCGATGTCACCAGCCGGCAGGGCGAAGGCTGCGATGCCCAGGACCGCCAGGGCGATGATCTTCAGCGGGGCCAGGAAACGCCCGACGGTATCCAGCAGGCGGCCAGGGTACAGGGAGATGAAGAACACCAGCAGGAAGTAGGCGGTGCTGTAGAGCGCCAACGCCAGCGGGCTTTCGCCAGTCAGCGGGGCCAAGCCTACTTCAAAGGATACGGTGGCCGTGCGCGGTGTGGCGAACAGCGGGCCCACTGCCAGGTAGCTCACTGCAGCCAACAGGCCGCCGGCAACCTTGCCGATGGGGCTGCTCAGGGAGTCCATGGCGCCACCGACCTTGGCCAGGGCCACCACGGTGATCACTGGCAGGCCGACCGCGGTGATCAGAAAGCCCAGCGCCGCCATCCAGACATGGGGTCCGGACTGCAAGCCGACGATAGGCGGGAAGATGATGTTGCCTGCCCCGACGAAGAGGGCAAAGGTCATGAATCCGAGCGCCAGGATGTCCTGGCCTTTCAACACTTTCATTAAGGAAATACCACACTACTGAATCGGAATTTAGAGAGGGATTTCCCTTTGGGGTGAGGGAAATGCTGTCAATCCGTATAAGACTGACCCGTTTAGCGTGCCGCAGCCTTGTGGGTAGCAGACACATCAAAGAGGCGGCTAGCGTAACGAATCTGTAAGACGAACGCACCGCCACGGTGCGAATTTTCTTATATGCGACATGTCAAATGTCGCTTTTTTGAAACTATATTTCCGCGGGTATTAATCCCCTTCTCGCTCCAGCCCTGGCCCTGGGCTGCTTGCGGCTCGCAGAAAGGACAAAGGCCACCCGAAGGTGGCCTTTGTCAGCAACATTGCAAGCTAAGCGTGGGAGCTTACTTGACAGTCCAGCCAGTCAGCTCGGCCAGGGCCTTGCCGATGTCTGCCAGCGAACGCACGGTTTTCACGCCAGCGTCTTGCAGGGCAGCGAACTTCTCGTCCGCAGTACCTTTGCCGCCGGAGATGATTGCACCTGCGTGGCCCATGCGCTTGCCCGGAGGAGCAGTCACACCAGCGATGTAGGAAACAACCGGCTTGGTCACATTGGCCTTGATGTAGGCAGCTGCTTCTTCTTCAGCCGAACCGCCGATCTCGCCGATCATCACGATCGCCTCGGTCTTCGGGTCTTCCTGGAACAGCTTCAGGATGTCGATGAAGTTGGAGCCTGGGATCGGGTCACCACCGATGCCGACGCAGGTGGACTGGCCGAAACCGGCGTCAGTGGTCTGCTTGACGGCTTCATAGGTCAGGGTGCCGGAACGGGAAACGATACCGACTTTGCCTGGCAAGTGAATGTGACCTGGCATGATGCCGATCTTGCATTCGCCCGGAGTGATCACGCCTGGGCAGTTAGGGCCGATCAGGGTCACGCCCAGCTCGTCGCACTTAACTTTAGCGTCCAGCATGTCCAGGGTAGGAATGCCTTCGGTGATGCAGACGATCAGCTTGATGCCGCCGAAAGCCGCTTCCAGGATCGAGTCCTTGCAGAAAGGAGCTGGAACGTAGATCACGCTGGCGGTGGCGCCAGTGGCAGCTACAGCGTCTTTGACGGTGTTGAACACTGGCAGGCCCAGGTGCTCGGTGCCGCCTTTGCCTGGAGTTACGCCACCCACCATCTGGGTGCCGTATTCGATGGCTTGCTGAGTGTGGAAGCTACCCTGCGAACCGGTGATACCTTGGCAGATAACCTTGGTGTCTTTATTGATCAGGACGCTCATTATTTGCCCTCCGCAGCTTTGACAACTTGTTGAGCAGCGTCGGTCAGGCTGGTAGCAGCGATGATGTTCAGACCGCTTTCTGCCAGTACTTTAGCGCCCAGTTCAGCGTTGTTGCCTTCGAGGCGAACAACAACCGGGATTTTCACGCCGACTTCTTTCACGGCGCCGATGATGCCTTCGGCAATCATGTCGCAGCGAACGATGCCGCCGAAGATGTTGACCAGTACTGCAGCGACGTTGGCGTCGGACAGGATGATCTTGAAGGCTTCGGTCACGCGCTCTTTGGTAGCACCACCACCTACGTCGAGGAAGTTGGCTGGCTTGCCGCCGTGCAGGTTGACGATGTCCATGGTACCCATGGCCAGGCCAGCACCGTTGACCATGCAACCGATGTTGCCGTCCAGGGCTACGTAGTTCAGTTCGAACTTGGCAGCGTGAGCTTCACGCGGATCGTCCTGGGACGGATCGTGGAAGGTCTTCAGCTTAGGCTGGCGGTACATGGCGTTGGCGTCGATGTTGATCTTCGCGTCCAGGCAGTGCAGATCGCCGTCGGCCTTGATTACCAGTGGGTTCACTTCCAGCAGGGCCAGATCGTGATCCTGGAACAGCTTGGCCAGACCTACGAAGATCTTGGCGAACTGGGCAACTTGCTTGCCTTCCAGACCCAGTTGGAATGCCAGCTCGCGACCCTGGAATGGCTGAGCGCCAACCAGTGGATCGATAGTGGCCTTGAGAATTTTTTCTGGAGTGTCGTGAGCGATCTTCTCGATGTCCACGCCACCTTCGGTGGAAGCCATGAACACGATGCGACGGCTGGAACGGTCAACGACAGCGCCCAGGTACAGCTCTTTAGCGATATCAGTGCACGATTCAACCAGGATCTTGGTGACAGGCTGGCCATTGGCGTCAGTCTGATAGGTCACCAGACGCTTGCCCAGCCACTGCTGTGCGAATGCCTTGGCGTCTTCCTTGTTGCGAACCAGCTTGACGCCGCCCGCTTTACCGCGACCACCGGCGTGAACCTGGGCTTTGACAACCCACTCGGAGCCGCCAATCTTGTCGCAAGCTTCTGCTGCTTCTTCCGGGGTGTCTACCGCGTAGCCTTTGGATACTGGCAGGCCGTATTCAGCGAACAGCTGCTTACCCTGATACTCGTGAAGATTCATGCTTTTTACCGTCTTCGTTAGGTACTGCGCATTCGGCGCTGCACTCCAGATGAGTGCCGCACCACCTGTGACCGCTACTCTCAAACCAGCGCCACACCTGGGTTCCGGAGCCTGGGCCCCGGTCCAGTGTGTGGCGCTACCCTGAGAGGTCGAGTCCAGCGGATATTCCGCGGTGAGTCTTGCGCACAAGGCTCACGACGGGCCAACCGCCGTGGTTTCTTATTATTGCTTAGCGTTTCTTGCGGTTGGCGATGTGGATGGCAGTGCCATTCACAGCCAGGGCTGCTTCGTGCAGGGCTTCGGACAGGGTCGGATGGGAGAAAACCATCATGCCCAGGTCTTCGGCGCTGGTGCCGAATTCCATGCCGATCGCACCTTGTTGAACCAGTTCCGCAGCGCTTGGGCCAATCACGTGGACGCCCAATACGCGATCAGTCTTGGCATCGGCGATGACCTTGACGAAACCGCCGGTGTCGTTGGCTGCCATGGCACGGCCGCTGGCGGCAAACGGGAAGGTGCCGACGTTAACTTCTACGCCTTCAGCTTTCAAGGCCTGCTCGGTTTTACCGACCCACGCGATTTCCGGGTGAGTATAGATAACCGACGGGATCAGGTCGTAGTTCATCTGAGCCTTGTGGCCCTTGATGCGCTCAGCAACCATGATGCCCTCTTCAGAGGCCTTGTGCGCCAGCATCATGCCGCGAACCACGTCACCGATGGCGTACACGCCCGGTACGGTGGTGGCGCAGTGATCGTCAACGTGCACGAAACCGCGCTCGTCCAGGGTCACGCCGCAGTCGGCAGCCAGCAGATCAGTGGTCACCGGACGACGACCAACGGCAACGATCAGCTTGTCGAAGGTGATGTTCTGCTCACCATTGGCGTCGGTGTAGGTCACCACGACTTCTTCGCCATTGACCTTGGAGCCGGTCACGCGAGCACCCAGTTTGATGTCCAGGCCTTGCTTGGTCAGGGTCTTCAGCGCTTCCTTGGAAACCGCGGTATCAGCGGCCATCAAGAAGGTGTCCAGGGCTTCCAGGACGGTCACCTGCGCACCCAGGCGCGACCAGACCGAACCCAGCTCCAGACCGATGACGCCAGCGCCGATCACGCCCAGACGCTTGGGCACTGCCTGGAATTCCAGGGCGCCGGTAGAGTCCACGATCACGTTCTGGTCGACCGGAGCCGGCGGAATGTCGATCGGACGCGAACCTGGAGCCAGGATCACGTTTTCGGCTTCGATCACTTCGACCGAACCGTCAGGCTTGGTGACTTCGACTTTCTTGCCGGCCAGCAGCTTGCCGTGGCCCTGGATCGAAGTGACGCCGTTGGCCTTGAACAGGGTGGCGACACCGCTGGTCAGGCCTTTGACGATGTTGGCCTTGCGACCGACCATGGCCGGTACATCCATGCTCACGCCGGAGTGGCTGATACCGTGGATGGCAAAACCGTCCTGGGCTTCGTGGAATTTCCAGGAACTGTCCAGCAGAGCCTTGGAAGGAATGCAACCGACGTTCAGGCAAGTACCGCCGAGGGCCAGCTTGCCCTCCTTGTCGGTGTACTTCTCGATGCAGGCAGTCGTCAGACCAAGCTGTGCGGCCTTGATGGCGGCAACATAACCGCCTGGGCCCGCACCAATCACTACCACGTCGAATTTCTGAGTCATAAAAGGTTCCTTTTAACGGCAAGCTAGAAGCTGCAGCCACAAGTTCCAAACCACCGCCCAGGGGCTAGTGGCTTGGCGCTTGCAGCCTGCAACTGCTTTTTAGATGTCCAGGAGCAGACGCGCCGGATCTTCCAGCAGGTTCTTGATGGTCACCAGGAACGACACGGCTTCTTTACCGTCGATCAGGCGGTGATCGTAGGACAGTGCCAGGTACATCATCGGACGAATGACCACTTGGCCGTTGATCGCCATAGGACGCTGGATGATGTTGTGCATGCCCAGGATGGCCGCTTGCGGCGGGTTGACGATCGGGGTCGACATCATCGAACCGAAGGTACCACCGTTGGTGATGGTGAAAGTACCGCCAGTCATCTCTTCCATCGACAGCTTGCCGTCGCGAGCCTTCTTGCCGAAGGTGGCGATGCCGTTCTCGATCTCTGCCAGGCTCATCAGCTCGGCGTTGCGCAGCACCGGTACCACCAGGCCACGATCGCTGGAAACGGCGACGCCGATGTCCGAGTAGCCGTGGTAGACGATGTCCGCACCGTCGATCGACGCGTTGACCGCCGGGAAGCGTTTCAGGGCTTCGGTGGCAGCCTTCACGAAGAAGGACATGAAGCCCAGGCGCACGCCGTTATGGGTCTTCTCGAACAGGTCCTTGTACTTCGAACGCAGGGCCATGACTTCGGTCATGTCGACTTCGTTGAAGGTGGTCAGCATCGCCATGTTCGACTGGGCTTCGACCAGACGCTCGGCAACCTTGGCACGCAGGCGGGTCATAGGCACGCGCTTCTCGACGCGATCGCCGGCAGCGAAGACCGGAGCAGCAGCGGCCGGAGCCGGAGCCTTGGCAGGCGCGGCAGCCGGAGCGGCTTTCTTGGCGGCGATGGCAGCCACTACGTCTTCCTTGGTCACACGACCGCCCTTGCCGGTGCCGGCAACGGAAGCGATGTTGATGCCGTTTTCTTCAGCCAGCTTGCGTGCAGCTGGTGCGGCGATTGGATCGTCTTCGCCTTCGGCAGCAGCCGGGGCTGCGGCAGCGGCGGCCGGAGCAGCTGCGGCGGCTGGAGCTGCGGCAGCAGCACCACCCTCGACGATGGAGCCCAGGACTTCGTCGGACAGAACGGTGTCGCCTTCGTTCTTGACGATAGCGCCCAGCACGCCGTCGGCGGTAGCCAGCACTTCCAGTACGACTTTGTCGGTCTCGATGTCGACGATCAGCTCGTCACGCTTGACGGCGTCGCCCGGTTGCTTGTGCCAGGTGGCAACGGTGCCATCGGCAACCGATTCCGGGAAAGTGGGGGCTTTGATCTCGATAGCCATTATCTGTGGTTCCTTAAATTCGGTTTCAGGTGCGCGAAGGCGTTAAACGGTAAACGCGTCTTGCAGCAGTTTTTCCTGCTGCTCGGCGTGCATCGATGCGTAACCACATGCTGGAGCAGCAGAAGCCTCACGGCCCGCGTACTCGAGTACGAGAGACTTGTTGAGGTTGCTGATGCTGCGACGCAGGTGGTGCTGGCTGCAGTACCAGGCGCCCTGGTTCATCGGCTCTTCCTGGCACCAGACGGCCGCTTTGGCATTGGTGTAAGGAGCCAGGACTTCTTTCAAGTCGTCCTCAGGGAATGGGTACAGCTGCTCGATACGCACGATGGCGATATCTTCGCGGCCTTCGGCACGGCGTTTTTCCAGCAGGTCGTAGTAGACCTTGCCGCTGCACAGAACCACGCGCTCGACCTTCTTCGGATCCAGAGCATCGATTTCCGGGATAACGGTCTGGAACGAACCTTCAGCCAGATCTTCCAGGGTCGAGATGGCCAGCTTGTGGCGCAGCAGCGACTTCGGAGTCAGGACCACCAGCGGCTTGCGCAGCGGACGGATTACCTGACGGCGCAGCAAATGGTAGATCTGTGCCGGCGTGGTCGGCATGCACACCTGGATGTTGTGCTCGGCGCACAACTGCAGGTAACGCTCGAGGCGTGCCGAGGAGTGCTCTGGACCTTGCCCTTCATAGCCATGCGGCAGCAGCATGGTCAGGCCGCACAGGCGACCCCACTTGTGCTCGCCACTGGTGATGAACTGGTCGATCACCACCTGGGCACCGTTGGCGAAGTCACCGAACTGGGCTTCCCAGATCACCAGCGCATTCGGCGTGGTGGTCGAGTAGCCGTATTCGAATGCCAGCACGGCCTCTTCCGACAGGAACGAGTCGTACAGGTCGAAACGCGGCTGGCCTTCAAACAGATGCTTGAGCGGCACGTAGGTGCTGGCATCTTTCTGGTTGTGCAGGACCGCGTGGCGGTGCGAGAACGTACCGCGGCCGATGTCCTGGCCGGTCATGCGGATCGGGTGGCCTTCGAACAACAGGGTGGCGTAGGCCATGGTCTCGGCGTAACCCCAGTTGATCGGCAGGCCACCGGCTTGCATCTTCTGGCGATCTTCGTAGATCTTCGAGACCTGACGCTGGACCACGAAGCTATCAGGCACTTCCAGCAGCTTGGCGGACAGTTCCTGCAGGGTCTTCAGGTCGAAGCGAGTGTCATGACGTGCGGTCCAGGTGTGGCCCAGGTATGGACGCCAGTCGACGAACAATTCCTTGTTCGGCTCCTTGACCAGGCTCTTGACCACATGCAAGCCGTTGTCCAGCGCATTGCGATACTCGTCGACCTTGGCCTGGACGCGTTCGGCGTCGAGCACGCCGCCCTGGGTCAGGCGCTCGGCGTACAGCTCGCGAGTGGTGCGCTGCTTGGTGATCTGCTGGTACATCAGCGGCTGTGTGCCGCTTGGCTCGTCGGCCTCGTTATGGCCACGGCGGCGGTAGCAGACCAGGTCGATGACCACGTCACGCTTGAACTGCATGCGGTAGTCGATGGCCAGCTGGGTGACAAACAGCACGGCTTCCGGATCATCGCCATTCACATGGAGGATCGGCGCCTGGATCATCTTCGCAACGTCGGTGGCGTACTCGGTGGAACGCGAGTCCAGCGGGTTGCTGATGGTGAAACCAACCTGGTTGTTGACCACGATATGCACGGTACCGCCGGTCTTGAAACCGCGGGTCTGCGACATCTGGAAAGTTTCCAGGACCACGCCCTGACCGGCGAATGCCGCGTCACCGTGGATGGAGATCGGCAGGACCTTGTCGCCGCTCGAATCGTTGCGGCGGTCCTGGCGGGCACGTACCGAACCCTCGACCACCGGGGAAACGATTTCCAGGTGGGATGGGTTGAAGGCCATGGCCAGGTGCACTTCGCCACCGGAAGTCATCACGTTGGAGGAGAAGCCCTGGTGATACTTCACGTCACCGGAACCCAACTCGACCTTCTTCTTGCCTTCGAACTCGTCGAACAGCTCGCGCGGGTTCTTGCCGAAGGTGTTGACCAGCACGTTCAGGCGGCCACGGTGGGCCATGCCGATCACGACTTCCTTGGTGCCGTAGGAGCCGGAGCGCTGGATCAGCTCGTCGAGCATCGGGATCAGGCTTTCGCCGCCTTCCAGGCCGAAGCGCTTGGTGCCCGGGTATTTGGTGCCCAGGTACTTCTCCAGGCCTTCCGCCGCGGTTACGCGCTCGAGCAGGTGGCTCTTGATGTCAGCCGAATAGGCTGGGCGACCACGTACGCTTTCCAGACGTTGCTGGAACCAGTGGCGCTGCTCGGAATCGGTGATGTGCGTAAATTCAGCGCCGATGGTGCGGCAATATGTCTGCTGCAACGCTTCGTGAATTTCGCGTAGGCTCGCTTCCTCTTTGCCGATGAACAGGTCGCCGGCACGGAAGGTCGTATCAAGATCGGCATTGGTCAAGCCGTAATGATTGATCGACAGGTCTGCAGGTGCAGGACGCTGCCACAGTCCCAGCGGGTCCAGCTGGGATGCCTGGTGGCCACGCATCCGATAGGCCTGGATCAATCGCAGCACTTCAACTTGCTTCTTCTCGTGCTCACTGCTCACGCTCCCGGCGGAAACCGGTTGGGCGCGGCGCTGGTTCTTTGCCAGCAAGACGAAATGATCGCGGATCGTCGAGTGCGAAACATCGATGGCAGTGTTGCCGTCGGCAGGCAACTTATCAAAGTAAGTGCGCCACTCTTCTGGCACAGCGTTAGGGTCGTGCAGGTAGAGCTCGTAGAGCTCTTCCACATATGCAGCGTTGCTACCGGATAGGTAGGCGCTGTTCCACATGCGCTGCATCACGCTTTCTTGCATGCTTGGTCACCCTCGGTTAGGGGAACACCACCGGCGACGACACCGAGCAAGCTTGCAGAAGTCCGAATGCAGCGACCAAAACAAGCCACTTAGGATCACGCTGATAGTCCGGGCACCAGCCCGGATGCCCCTGCTTGTCTCATTTCTTCAAAATATAGAGCAGCCACTTCGTGAGCTGCTGCTCAGGTTAGAGCCAGGACGCGGGTTGAAGCCCGCGCCTCGGCTTTTACGGTACAGCGGTCCTACGGGTACAACAGCTGAATCACACGCCGCTCTGCAGCAGCATGTTACGAATGTGACCGATGGCCTTAGTCGGGTTCAGGCCTTTCGGACAAACGTTGACGCAGTTCATGATGCCACGGCAGCGGAATACGCTGAACGGGTCATCCAGCGAAGCCAGGCGCTCGGAAGTCTTGGTATCGCGGCTGTCTGCCAGGAAGCGATAGGCTTGCAGCAGAGCGGCTGGACCCAGGAACTTGTCCGGGTTCCACCAGAAGGATGGGCAAGAGGTCGAGCAGCAGGCGCACAGGATGCACTCGTACAGACCGTCGAGCTTCTCACGTTCTTCCGGCGACTGCAGACGCTCGATAGCCGGAGCCGGAGTATCGTTCTGCAGGAATGGCTTCACCTTCTCGTATTGCTTGTAGAAGATGCTCATATCGACGACCAGGTCACGGATAACCGGCAGGCCTGGCAGAGGACGGATGACCAGCTTGTTCTTCTTGACCACGGCGGACAGCGGCGTGATGCACGCCAGGCCGTTCTTGCCGTTGATGTTCATGCCGTCGGAACCGCAAACGCCTTCACGGCAGGAGCGACGGTAGGAGAAACCCTCGTCCTGCTCCTTGATCAGCGCCAGCACGTCCAGCACCATCAGGTCCTTGCCACCGGTATCGACCTGGAAAACCTGGGTTTTCGGGGCAGAGTCGGTGTCAGGGTTGTAACGATAAACTTCGACTTGCAACATGACTGCCACCCTTAGTAAGTCCGGACTTTAGGCTCGAAAGCCGGTACGGTTTTCGGCGAGAAGTTAACACCACGCTTGGCAACGCGCTTCTCACCCGGGAAGTACAGGGTGTGGCACAGCCAGTTTTCATCGTCGCGATCTTCGTAGTCTTCACGAGCGTGAGCTCCGCGGGACTCTTTACGCACTTCAGCGGCGATGGCGGTGGCTTCAGCCACTTCCAGCAGGTTTTGCAGTTCCAGAGCTTCGATACGGGCAGTATTGAACGCCATGGATTTGTCGTTGATCTTGACGTTGGCGATGCGCTCACGCAGGTCGGCCAGCTGGGCGATACCCTTCTGCATGTACTCGCCGGTACGGAATACACCGAAGTAGTTCTGCATGCAGCTCTGCAGTTCGCGACGCAGGCTGGCGACGTCTTCGCCGGTAGTGCGCTCGTTGAGCTTGGCCAGGCGGCTCAGGGCAACGTCCACATCGGTATCGCTGGCGTCGCGGTATTCGATACCGTCGGTCAGCGCTTTTTCCAGGTGCAGGCCAGCCGCACGACCGAATACCACCAGGTCCAGCAGCGAGTTGCCGCCCAGGCGGTTGGCACCGTGTACCGATACGCAAGCCACTTCACCCACTGCGAACAGGCCAGGGATGATGGTGTCTTCGCCAGCGGCGTTCTGGGTGATGGCCTGGCCATGGATATTGGTGGCAACGCCGCCCATCATGTAGTGGCAGGTAGGCACGACCGGAACCGGAGCGACTACAGGGTCGACGTGGGCGAAGGTCTTGGACAGCTCGCAGATACCAGGCAGGCGGCTGTGCAGCACTTCCTCGCCCAGGTGGTCCAGCTTGAGCATCACGTGGTCGCCGTTAGGACCACAACCGTTGCCAGCGATGATTTCCTTGACCATGGAGCGTGCCACTACGTCGCGGCCAGCCAGGTCCTTGGCATTCGGAGCATAACGCTCCATGAAGCGCTCGCCGTGCTTGTTGATCAGGTAGCCACCTTCGCCGCGGCAACCCTCGGTAACCAGAACACCAGCGCCGGCGATACCGGTCGGGTGGAACTGCCACATCTCGATGTCCTGCACCGGAACGCCGGCACGCAGGGCCATGCCCACGCCGTCGCCGGTGTTGATCAGAGCATTGGTGGTCGAGGCGTAGATACGACCCGCACCGCCAGTGGCCAGAACGGTGGCCTTGGACTTGATGTACAGGGTTTCGCCGGTTTCGATGCAGATCGCGATCACGCCAACGAACGCGCCATCCTGGTTCTTCACCAGGTCAACTGCGTAGTACTCGTTGAGGAAAGTAGTGCCGGCCTTCAGGTTGCCCTGATACAGGGTGTGCAGCAGTGCGTGACCGGTACGGTCGGAAGCGGCACAGGTACGGGCGGCCTGGCCACCTTTACCGAAGTCCTTGGACTGGCCGCCGAACGGACGCTGGTAGATACGACCAGTTTCGGTACGGGAGAACGGCAGCCCCATGTGATCCAGCTCGAAGACCGCGGCCGGGCCTTCCTGACACATGTATTCGATAGCGTCCTGGTCACCGATGTAGTCGGAACCCTTGACGGTATCGTACATGTGCCAGCGCCAGTCATCGTTCGGGTCGGCCGAAGCGATGGCGCAGGTGATGCCACCCTGGGCGGATACAGTGTGCGAGCGGGTCGGGAAGACCTTGGTGACTACAGCAGTCTTGTGACCGCCCTGGGCCAGCTGCAGTGCGGCACGCATGCCGGCGCCACCGCCGCCAATGATGATGGCGTCGAAAGAAATGGTTGGAATGTTAGCCATGAATCAGATACCCCAGAGAATCTGCACACCCCAGACGAAGTAAGCGAACATTGCGACGCCGCATACTGCCTGGAAAAGGAAACGTACCGCTGTCGCCGACTTGCCCAGCGCCATATGCGTCAGGTAGTCGGTCGAGATGGTCCACATGCCGACCCAGGCGTGAGCGCCAAGGGCCACCAGGGCCAGCAGACTGAAGATACGCATCCAGTTGTTTGCGAACAGGCCATGCCACTGGGTGTAGTCAATGCCCGGATTCGCTACGAGGTACCCGATCAGAAAAATGAAATAAGCCGCGAGAACGACCGCAGAGACACGCTGCGCCATCCAGTCATAAAGGCCCGAACGCGACAGGTTCGTAACGCTGGTTACCATATCCAAACTCCCGCCAGAACGATTACCACCACGGATACGGCGATAACGATTTTCGAGCCCAGCTTGCCGCCTTCCAGCGTCTCACCGATGCCCATGTCCATAATCAGATGGCGTACACCGGCCACCAAGTGATACAGCAAGGCGGACAGGAGGCCCCATGCAACGAATTTGGCCAGCGGACTGGTCAAGCACGCCTTCACCTCGGCATAACCTTCCTCGGAGCCCAGGGACTTGCTCAATGCGTACAGCATGATGCCGATGCCCAGGAAGAGGATGATGCCGGAAACACGGTGGAGAAACGACGTAACGCCGGTAATGGGGAGTTTGATGGTCCTTAGGTCTAGGTTTACAGGTCGTTGGCTATTCACGGCTTTTTTTCACACTGAAGAGCCCCTAACAATCAGGGCAAAGTTGTTGGGGAGTGCACTGGTCAGGTAACCACCACCCAGGGAGTGCGACCCCCATCAAAACAGGCCCAGAAGCCCATGGCGGTCGGTGGCCGAGTATAGACAGTTAGGCTACTAATGACAACGCAAACGCCTTCCCCTAATAGCTGATTGCGTTAGCTTTATAAAAGGCGTAAATGGCAGTGAATTTCGCTAAAAAATCCCTCTCAAAGCCTTCTGGGACAAGACTTTAGGCAAATTGACATTCAGATTTATCCCACTATAGTGGTGCGGGCCCTGCGTGGGGGGTCTGTCTGATGATTTCAAGCATAAATAGGAGGCCACATGGCTGACAAAAAAGCGCAGTTGATCATCGAGGGCGCAGCCCCCGTCGAGCTGCCCATTTTAACCGGCACCGTTGGTCCCGACGTAATCGATGTTAGGGGCCTGACGGCCACGGGCCGCTTCACTTTCGACCCCGGTTTCATGTCGACCGCCTCCTGCGAGTCGAAGATCACCTATATCGACGGCGACCAGGGTATCCTGCTGCACCGCGGCTACCCGATCGAACAGTTGGCCGAGAAATCGGACTACCTGGAAACCTGCTACCTGCTACTTAACGGCGAACTACCCAATGCCGAGCAGAAAGCCCAGTTCGTCAGCACCGTGAAGAACCACACCATGGTTCACGAGCAACTGAAGAGCTTCTTCAACGGCTTCCGTCGCGACGCCCACCCGATGGCCGTCATGTGCGGCGTAGTCGGCGCCCTCTCGGCGTTCTACCACGACTCCCTGGACATCAATAACCCGCAGCACCGCGAGATCTCCGCCGTGCGCCTGGTCGCCAAGATGCCGACCCTGGCAGCGATGGTCTACAAGTACTCCATGGGCCAGCCGATGATGTATCCGCGCAACGACCTGTCGTACGCGGAGAACTTCCTGCACATGATGTTCAA
Source organism: Pseudomonas sp. FW507-12TSA (assembly GCF_058781435.1). Taxonomy (NCBI): domain Bacteria; kingdom Pseudomonadati; phylum Pseudomonadota; class Gammaproteobacteria; order Pseudomonadales; family Pseudomonadaceae; genus Pseudomonas; species Pseudomonas sp. FW507-12TSA. Next base: position 755 of record NZ_JBYSWT010000048.1, on the reverse strand, counting down.
CACCCCGTGCGAGATCAAACCGATCAGCCCGGTGCTGGCCAAGGCGATGGACCGGATCTTCATCCTCCATGCCGACCACGAGCAGAACGCCTCCACTTCCACCGTGCGCCTGGCGGGTTCCTCGGGCGCCAACCCGTTCGCCTGTATCGCTGCCGGTATCGCGGCCCTCTGGGGTCCTGCCCACGGCGGTGCGAACGAAGCCGTGCTGACCATGCTCGATGAAATCGGCGACGTGTCGAACATCGACAAGTTCATCGCCAAGGCCAAGGACAAGAACGATCCGTTCAAGCTCATGGGCTTCGGTCACCGCGTCTACAAGAACCGCGACCCACGCGCCACCGTCATGAAGCAGACCTGCGACGAGGTCCTCAAGGAACTGGGCATCAACAACGATCCACAACTCGAACTGGCCATGCGCCTGGAAGAGATCGCCCTGACCGACCCGTACTTCATCGAGCGCTCGCTGTACCCGAACGTCGACTTCTACTCGGGGATCATCCTCAAGGCGATCGGCATTCCAACCAGCATGTTCACCGTGATCTTCGCCCTGGCGCGTACCGTCGGCTGGATCTCCCACTGGAAGGAAATGCTCTCCAGCCCTTACAAGATCGGCCGTCCTCGCCAGCTGTATACCGGCTACGAGTCGCGCGACATCACCAAGCTGGAAGACCGCAAGTAAGACCGGCCTTGCGCTCCCGTCTTAGCTACACCGCATACGGCCCCTGAACAGGGGCCGTATTCTTTCCCCTCTCCCC
>NZ_JBYSWT010000047.1:0-42130 GCF_058781435.1 Pseudomonas sp. FW507-12TSA | reverse complement strand
GCCCAGGCCCACCCCCAGCCCCTGCTGCACGGCGCTGAACATCAAGGTCAGCTGGTTGAAGCCCAAGGCTCCCGGCGGCGCGCTGTAGTCCAGGCCGAAGTGACGGAACCAGTCCCGCCAGTCGATGCAGTTCCAGGCCGAGGCGTCCAGCTGGATCAGCGGCAAGGCCGCCAGTTGCCCAAGCTCGCTGACCACCGGCAACTCCAGGCGCCGGCTGGCGATGGGGTAGACGATCTCGGCGAACAGCGGCGTGGCCGCCAGGGACGACCAGTGCCCCGGCCCGTAGAGAATGCCGAAGTCATGCTCGGCCACGCTGGACTCGTCCATGTCGTTGTTGGCGTGGATGCTCACGGTGATCCCCGGGTGCTGCTTGTTGAATGCCAGCAAGCGCGGGAACAGCCAGAACTGCGCCACCGCATGGGTGCATTGCACGGTGATGGTGTTGGCATCGCGCCCGGCCCGCAGCCGTGTGACGCTGCGCAACAAGGCTTCGAGCTGGGTGCTGACCTGGGCGAACAGCGCCGCGCCGCTGGCGGTGAGCTTCACTCCGCGGGCCTGGCGCTCGAACAACTCGGTCTTGAGCGACAGCTCCAGGCTGCGGATCTGCTTGCTCACCGCGCTCTGGGTCAGGCACAGCTCGGTGGCGGCCCGGGTGAAGCTGGCGTTGCGGCCCACCGCTTCGAAGGTCACCAGGGTTTCCAGTGGCGGCAAGTGCCGGGCGAAGCGACTCATCAGGTATTCCCCAGGAGAATAGGTAGGTGCCTATATATCCTTTGTCCATCCGGTCAGCAATGACTAGCCTGCGCACCTTGATGAATCGCTGCGAGTGTGTGCATGAAACGCGGAGTTGCTTATGCGGTCCTGGCCGGTGCGGTCTGGGGCCTGGCCATTGTGGTGCCCAGCCTGTTGCCGGAGTTCAGCCCGCTGATGCTCAGCTGCGCCCGCTTCACCCTGTATGGCGCATTCTCCCTGCTCCTGGCTGCGTCCCAGGCTCGCGAGCTGCTGCAACGCCTGACCTGGAACGACGCGCTGCTGCTGGTGAAGCTGGCACTGACCGGCAACCTGATCTATTTCATGCTGCTGGCCAGCGCCATCCAGTGGGCCGGGGTGGCCAGTACCGCGCTGATCGTCGGCCTCTTGCCCCTGACCATCACCCTGGCCGGGCGCGGGGATGCCGACGCGGTGCCGTTGCGGCGCCTGCGCTGGCCGTTGCTGCTGGTGTTCGGTGGGATCTGCTGCATCAACCTCGACACCCTGCTCACCGCCCAGGGCGATTCGCCGGAGCTGGGCCAGCGCGCCCTGGGCCTGCTGTGTGCCTTCGGCGCGCTGCTGTGCTGGACCTGGTTCGCCAAGGACAACGCCCGCTACCTCAAGAACAGCCGCTTCGACAGCGGCCAGTGGTCGAGCCTGTGGGGCATCACCACCGGCCTGATGAGCGCCGTGGTCTGGCTGCTGGCCCAGGGCCTGGAGTTGCCGGGCACGCGGAGCGAGGCCAGCGACCAGCGCTGGATGCTGTTCTGGGGCCTGAGCCTGTGCAGCGCGGTGCTCGGCTCGTGGTTCGGCAATCGCATGTGGAATGCCTCGACCCGGCGCCTGCCACTGACCCTGAGCGGCCAGTTGATCGTGTTCGAGACCCTGTTCGCCCTGCTCTACGGCTTCATCTGCCTGCAGCACCTGCCGAGCTTGCTGCAAGCCAGCGCGGCGTTGTTGTTGCTGGCCGGCGTGCTCTGGGCGGTGCGCCGGCACCTGCCCCAGGCTCACTAAGGGCCTCAGCCCGAGGCCGCAGAACAACCCGGCAGCGCCACCGGGGAGCGGGGTAGGCGCAGGGCCAGCAAGGCGCCCAATAACGCCAACAGGGCACTGGCGGCGGTGGCCAGCTCGATGCCCTGGGCCTGGTTGCCCACCGGGCCCAGGGTGTTGGCCAGGGACACCAGCAAGGCCAGGCCCAGGGCACCGCCGATCTGCTGGCTGGTGGAAGCCACGCCCGCCGCCACGCCCTGCTCGGTCGCGGCAATGCCCTGCCCCGCCGAGATCCACATGGTGTTCCAGGTCATGCCCTGGCCGATGCTCATGATCACGATCCCGGGTAACAGGCCGACAAAACCCCGGCTGCCCGGTAGCGCCAGGTAGATCATGCCGATGCCCAGGGCCCCGGCCAGCAAGCCGCAGACCAGGACCGCCCGCAGGCTGGCGCGCCGCAGCGCCCGCTCGCCCAGCCAGATACCCAGGGTGCAGAGCACCGTCGAGGGCAGGAAGGCCAGGCCGCTGTGCAACACACTGAACTGGTAGACCTGCTGGAAGTACAGGCTGAGGAAGTAGTACTGCACGCCGAAGCTGCTCATGAACAACGCGGTGATCAGCATCGCCATGCGCAGCTGTGGATAACCCAGCAGGCGCAGGGGCATCAACGGATCACGCCCCAGGCGCTCGATACGCAGGAACAACCCGAGCAAGACCAGCGCCAGCAGCAGGCAGGCCAGGGTCGCCGGGGCGGCCCAGCCCCATTCCGGCCCCTGGACGATGGCGAACACCAGCAAGGTGCCGCCCAGGGTCACGCTCAAGGCGCCCGGCAGGTCGAACTGGCGCCCGCGCTGGCGCGGCGGGTCGGCGGGAATCCAGCGCCGGGCCAGCCATGCACACGCACCGGCCAGGGGCACGTTGACCAGGAACACCGCCGCCCAGCCCCAGTACTGGGTCAGCACGCCACCCAGCAGCGCCCCCAGGGCCAGCCCCGCCGCGGACGCCGCGCTCCACACCGCGAAGGCACGGTTACGCGCCGGGCCTTCGGCGTAGTAGGTATTGATCAGGGCCAGGGTCGCGGGGAACAGCATCGCGCCTCCCACACCCTGCACCGCTCGCGCCAGCACCAGCCACAAGGCACTGCCCCCCAGCCCCCCGGCCAGGGACGCCAGGGCATAAAGTCCCTGGCCGACGATGTAGAAACGCCGCTTGCCCAACAGGTCCGCCGCCCGGCCGCCCAGCAGCAGGAAGCCGCCGAAGGTCACGCTGTAGGCACTGACCACCCATTGCAGCTGCTGGGCGGAAAAGCCCAGGTGCTGGCCGATCTCCGGCAGGGCAACGAAGACGATGGTGGCGTCCAGGGCAATGATCAGCTGGGCCGTGGCCAGCAACAGCAGCATCCAGCCCGACGGCTTGGCTAACGGGTTCGCGGACATCGCGGGACTCCTCGGATGAAATGACGGCGGTCAGTTTCATCGATGCGTTTTAAATGATAAACAAGCCGTTCCTTCTTTCAGTAATGACTTTAATCATGGATCTGAACGCCCTGCGCCTCTTGGTCCGGGTAGCCGAAACCCGCAGCTTCACCCGCGCCGCCGGGGACCTGGGGCTGACCCAGTCCGGCCTGTCCCGGGCCATCTCGCGCCTGGAACAGCAGTTGGGCGTGCGCCTGCTGCAACGCAACACCCGCAGCGTCAGCCTGACCCCGGATGGCCAGATGCTGGTGGAGCGTGCCGGGCCGCTGCTGGCGGAACTGGTCCAGACCGAGAGCCTGCTGTTGGAACGCCGCGACTCGCCCACCGGCGTGCTGAAGATCAGCACACCCTCACTGTTCGGACGCAAGGTGGTGATGCCGGTGATCGGCGGCCTGACCGAGCGTTATCCGGCCTTGAGCATCGAGGCGGTGATGACCGACCGGATCGTGGATATCGTCGACGAAGGCTTCGATGCCGTGCTGCGTACCGGAACCATCCAGGACCAGCGCCTGATCGCCCGCCCCCTGGCGCCGCTGCGCTGGGTCACGGTGGCGGCACCAGCCTACCTGGAACGCCACGGCACGCCTCGGGACCTGGCCGAGCTGCAACGCCACAACTGCCTGGCCGTGCGCAACCTGCGCAGCGGCCGGCTGGTGGAATGGCAATTCATGGACCAGGGCAAGCCCCTGGACCTGGCGGTCACGGGACGTTTGATCTTCGATATCGGCGACGCCCTGGTGGACGCCGTGCTGGGTGGTTTCGGCATCGCCCAACTGATGGAGTTCGCCGTGCGCGAGGCCCTGGACGACGGGCGCCTGCGGCCCATTCTCCAGCCATACGACGGGCGCAGCCGCGAGCTGTCGCTGGTCTACCCGCCCTCGCGCCAGTGCTCGGCAAAACTCACCACGTTCGCCGCGGCCCTGGGCCAGGTGAGCTGGTAAGGCGCGTCAGCCCTCTTGCGCCGCATCCTGGGTCACATCGAGCAAGCGCGGCTGGGCGATCCGCAGGTAGTCCTCGGTGGCCAGCACCATGGATGCATCCAGGCGCCCGGCATTGAAGGCGATTTGTTCATAGCGCGAAGTCAGCTGCGGATCGACGATCAACGCAATCCGTGGATCGAAGCTCAGCGGTGGGATGGCTCCGATCACGCAGCCCGTCAGTTCCCGGGCCAGCTGCGGCGCCACGAGCTGGGCTTTCTTGCCTCCCAGGGCCGCGCCGACTTTCTTCATGTCCAGTTTCTGGTCCCCGGACAGGATCACCAGGGCGTAGGCATCGCCACCGCCCTTGAGGCCGCACAGCATGGCCTTGGCCCCCTGGCCCGGCTCGGTGCCGCGAATCTCGGCGACCCGTGCCGACTGCCCTTCGGCCGGGTGCTCGATCACCCGGTAACGGGCCTGGTGCCTGTCCAACAGCGCCACCAGGCGTTGGAAAACCTCGTGCATGCAACCTCCTGTTCAGGCCTCGCCGGCCAAGGGCAACTGGCGCCCGTCGATACTCTGGCCAATGGTCAGGAAATGCCCACCGGCCACATGGTGCAAGGTGCGCAGCCGATCATGGCCGTCGAAGTGCCAACGCCCCTCGCTGAACACCCGCGAGTCGGCCTGGGCGGCAATCACTTCGCCGAGGAACAAATCGTATTGCTGGTGGTTGTGGGGCTCGGGCAGCAACCGACACTCCAGCCAGGCCACGCAACCTTCCAGCAACGGCGCGGCAAGGACCTGGCCGGCGAAGGTGGCCAGGCCGTAGGCACTGAATTTGTCGCGACCGCCCTGGTGCAGTTCCAGCCCGGAGCTGTTGCCCAGGCTCTGGGTGATGTCGACCTGCTCCACACAGGGCACGTTGAGCACGAAGCTGCCGGAGGCCTCCAGCAGTTGCCGGGTCCAGGTGGTCTTGTCGAGCACCACCGCGACCTTCGGCGGTTGGAAATCCAGGGGCATGGCCCAGGCGGCGGCCATGATGTTGCGCTGCCCTTCATGGGCGGCGCTGACCAGTACGGTGGGACCGTGGTTGAGCAGACGATAGGCCTTGTCCAGGGGGACCGAACGACGAAATGCGGGCATGGCAGGCTCCTGAAAAAAAGCGATTGTAGCGTCAAGCCCTGGCCGTGCAGATGGGTCGATTGGACGGATTTCCTGGATGATCCGTCCAGCGCTCGGCGGCTTATCCACAGCGCCCCCCGGACTAGACTCATCCTTCATTTCAACACTTGAAGGATGCGCACCATGGCTGACCATTCCCTGAACGACAAAGTCGTGTTGATCGCCGGCGGCGTGAAGAACCTCGGCGGCCTGATCGCCCGTGACCTCGCCCGCCACGGCGCCCGGGCCGTGGCCGTGCACTACAACAGCGATGCCAGCGCCGCCGATGCCCGGGCGACCCTGGCCGCCCTCCAGGAGCTGGGAGTCCAGGCCCAGGCCTGGCAGGCCGACCTGACCCGCGCCGGTGCCGTGGAGCGACTGTTCGACGAGGTCAAGGCACGCTTCGGCAAGATCGATATCGCCATCAACACCGTGGGCAAGGTGCTGAAGAAACCCATAGTCGAGATCAGTGAAGAGGAGTACGACCAGATGTTCGCGGTCAATGCCAAGAGCGCATTCTTCTTCATCAAGGAGGCCGGCAAGCACCTGGAGGACAACGGCAAGCTGGTGACCCTGGTGACTTCGTTGCTGGGTGCGTTCACGCCGTTCTATGCCGCCTATGGCGGCGCCAAGGCGCCGGTGGAACACTTCACCCGGGCGGCGGCCAAGGAGTTCGGCGCCCGGGGCATCTCGGTCACTGCCGTGGGTCCGGGGCCGATGGACACGCCGTTCTTCTACCCGGCCGAAGGCGCCGATGCCGTTGCCTATCACAAGAGCGCTGCGGCGCTGTCGCCGTCGAGCAAGACCGGCCTGACCGACATCGAGGACGTGGTGCCCTTCATCCGCCACCTGGTGACCGAGGGCTGGTGGATCACCGGCCAGACCTTACTGATCAACGGCGGCTACACCACCAAGTAATCCTCGCGTCCAAGGGGTACATTGGCCTGCCGGACCGGCGCCACGGTCCACTCCCCCCAGGCATGCCCGCGAACCAGGACAGTTGCGACGATGGATAAACTTGAGCAGTACCGGGTGTTCATCCAGGTGGCCGACATGGGTAGTTTCATCAAGGCCGCCCATGTCCTGGAGTTGCCCAGGGCCACGGTGTCCTCGGCGGTGCAGCAGTTGGAAACCGGCCTCGGCACAAGGCTGCTGCACCGCACCACCCGCCAGGTGCAACTGACCGCCGACGGCGCCATCCTGCTGGAACGGGCCCGGCGCCTGCTGGCCGACGCGGCGGAACTCAACCAGCTGTTCCAGCATCGCCAGGTGGATGTCAGCGGTCGCCTGAACATCGATGTGCCCAGCCGCATCGCCCGGCGCCTGATAGTGCCCGCCCTGCCCCAGTGGCTGGCTCAATACCCCGGCTTGCAACTGGCCCTGGGCGCCTGCGACCGCAGCATCGACCTGGTGCAGGAAGGCGTCGATTGCGCGATCCGCGTCGGCAGCCTGGCCGACAGCAGCCTGATCGCCCGCCCCCTGGGCCAGCTGGGGTTGATCAACTGCGCCAGCCCCGCCTACCTCGCCGCCCATGGTGAACCCCACAGCCCCCAGGACCTGCAGCAAGGCCAGTGGATGATCGGTTATGCCTCACCGGACACCGGCCGCGAGCAACCCTGGGAATACCTGCTCGAAGGCCGTGAGCACCTGATGAGCCTGCCCAGCCGGGTGATCGTCAACAACGTGGAAAACTACATCGCCTGCTGCCGCCAGGGGCTGGGCCTGATCCAGGTTCCACGCTTCGATGTGCAGCACCTGCTGGATCGAGGCGAGCTGGTGCAAGTGCTGCACGGGCTGCCAGTGGCGCCGATGGATATCTGCGCGCTGTATCCCGATCGGCGCCATCGCTCGCGCCGCCTCAATGTGTTCATCGAATGGTTCGCCGAGCTGATCCATCCACACCTGCAGACTTGAGTCCCGGGCTTGCCCGAGGGCGGCGAATCGTGAGATGAAAGCGCCCCCAATGGATGGAGGTACCTGGACCATGGCGCACCTGCGGATCGCTGCTCCACAGCTCGACGACCTGAATGACCTGCTGGCCTTCGAAGAGCAGAACCGTGCGTTCTTCGAAGCCTCGATCAACGCCCGGTCGCCCAGCTACTACTGCAGCGAGGGCGTCGCCGAGGCGATCGTCCAGGCGCGGCAAGACGCCGAGGCGGACCGTGGCTACCAGTTCCTGATTCGCCAGGACGGCCTGCTGGTGGGGCGGGTCAACTTGCACCGGGTGCAACGGCACTACTTCAATTGCGCCGAGCTGGGTTATCGGGTTGGCGAGCGCTTCATCGGCCGCGGGATCGCCAGGACGGCGGTAGCCCAGGTACTGCAACGGGCGTTCGGCGAGCTGGGCCTGAGCCGCCTCGAGGCCAACGCCCGGCCGGAGAACATCGGCTCGGTGCGCGTGCTCGAGGCCTGCGGTTTTTCCCGCTACGGCCATTCACGCCGCAGCTTCCTGCTCCACGGGCAGTGGTTCGATCGCCTGCACTATGAATGCCACGGGCCGTTGCAGCCCTGAACCGGCCGGCGCCCGCCTGAACGGACGCCCCTGGCCAGGTGGCATCAAGTCGAGAGCTGGTTGGCAAACTGTCCCACCGCGCTGACCACCTTCTGGGCGCCGTCCTGGATCTCGACGATCACCGTACCGGCTTCCGCCGCCAGGGCCAGGCCCTGCTCGGCCCGTTGCTTGCCTTCGACCATCAGCTCCACCGCGGTGCGGGCCATGTCCTGGTTCTGGCGCACCACGCCGACGATCTCGTCGGTCGCGCTGCTGGTACGCGAGGCCAGTTGCCGCACCTCGTCGGCCACCACCGCGAACCCTCGTCCTTGCTCACCGGCCCGGGCTGCCTCGATGGCGGCATTGAGCGCCAGCAGGTTGGTCTGCTCGGCGATCCCGCTGATGGTCTTGACGATACTGGCGATCACCAGGGACTGCTCGCTCAGGGCCTCGATGCCGTTACCGGCATCCTGCATGTGCCTGGCCAGGTCCTGCATCACGGTCACCGCTTCGGTCACCACGGTAGTGCCGCGCTGGGCGCAGGTGTCGGTCTGCAACGAGGTGTTGTAGGCGATGCTGGCGGCTTCGGCCACCGCCAACTCCTGGTTCACCTGGTCGGTGATCACCGTGGCGAACTTCACCACCTTGTAGAGCTTGTTGTTGGCGTCCATCACCGGGTTGTAGGAGGCCTCAAGCCAGACCACCCGGCCATGGGAGTCGACCCGCTTGAAGCGCTCGGCGATGAACTCGCCGGCGTTCAGGCGCCGCCAGAACTCTTGGTAAGCCGGGCTGTTGTACTCCTCGGGCTCGCAGAAGATGCGGTGATGCTTGCCTTGGATCTGCGCCAGGCTGTAGCCCATGCTCGTCAGGAAACGCTCATTGGCGCTGAGGACGGTGCCATTGAGGTCGAACTCGATCACCGCGGTGGAGCGCACCAGGGCGCCGATCAGGTTCTCGTGCTCGCGGGATGCCTCGATGGTGCGGGTCAGGTCGCTGGAGAAAATCGCGAAGTACTTGATCCGCCCCTCGGAGTCGCGCACCGGCTGGGAAATCGAACGCAGCCAGGCTTCCTGGCCATTGCCACGCAACAGGCGCACCGCCCCGGCAAAGTGCTCGCCCCGGGTCAGGGTGCTTTTGAACCGCAGGTGGAACTCGTCGTGCTTGACGTGGGCCGGGACGATATCTTCCAGAGGACGCCCCACCAGGTCGCCGCTCTTGTAGAGCATTTCCTGGGCGAAGTTGTGGTTGACCGATTGAATCCGTCCATCGGCGCTCAAATTGATCACGAGCATCTCGCTTTCAAGGCTTTCCTTCACCTGCTGAAGGCTCGAAAGCTCTTCACGAATGGTCGCCAGCTCTTGCTTCAAGCGTTTATTGAACATGTGGGTGTACCGGGGGACTGGAAAAAATAGGCTGCCTTGGGCCTAACATCGGCCCTGAAATACATTTCTTAATAGCCGTGCGAGGCTGTCCGACGAAAATAATTCGATGGCTGCCACCCCCCGTGAAACGGGGCTTTGGCCGGGGATTGTGCGGCACAGGGCAATGGGTATAGTGCGATTTCGCAAATTTCACTGGCGATCGACGGAGTTGGCTCATGGATGCATCACGCAAGGCACTTTTCCTCCAGGCGGCCGAACGGGTCGGCCACAGTTTCGAAGGCCAGATGCGCATTGGCGGCAACTACGTGCCGGCGGTACGAAACGGCGACGAGGTCTACGTCAGCGGGCAGATCCCCCGGGTCGACGACACGGTGATGGTGATGGGCCGGGTCGGTGCCGAGACCCCCCTGGAGCAGGGCCGGCACGCCGCGCGGATCTGCACCCTGCGGGCCCTGGCCATCCTCGAGCAGATGCTCGGCAACCTTGGGCGGATCAAGCGAATCTTGCGGATCAACGTCTACGTCCAGAGCGCGGCGGACTTCACCCAGCAAAGCGAAGTGGCGGACGGCGCTTCGGAAATTCTCTATGCGGTATTTGCCGAGGCCGGCGTGCATACCAGGACGTCGCTGGGGGTCTACCAACTACCGAAGAACGCCTCGGTGGAGGTCGACATGATCGTCGCCTTGCATCCCGGATCGGCGCAGGACTGAAGACGCCGGCAGCGGCCGGGCCGCCCTCGGGGACCCGGCCGGCACATCGCGGGCAAGGCAGTGACCATCCATGGATCAACTGCCATTGTTACGGCACTGGCCCAGGATCTGGTACTCGATGGTCTTGAGCTGGCCACTGGAGTCTTCATAGGTCATGCGTGAAGGCACCACCTGGCAAGACTTGATCGGTGGAGTGACGTTGACCACCTTGACGATATCCAGCTCCATGCCATAGCGGTAGTTCCGCACCACCGGCGCGGTCTTGCCCTGCTTCGCAGCGTAGCGCTCCATGGCTTTTTCGTTCTCCTGCATGGCCCGGGCGAAGGTACGGTCACCGCCACCTTCGGCCAATGCCAGGGAAGAGATGGCAAAGAGCATCGCGGCGATGCTCAAGTTAAGTAGTTTCATGACAGCCTCCTCGTTCTGTTGATGTCCACGAGGATAAAAAACCGACCCTGTCAGAATCATCGCGCGCGCATTACTTATCTGTAAGGCACCCCTCCCACCTTCGGCCAGATTCACGAAGAGCCCGGTCCACAAGGGCTGCAGCTCATCCGAGCGATCTCTGGCCAGCCATTTTCTTGCGCAATTGTAACTGTCGGGTCACCCCGTCGTTATCTGCGGTTTGCAACTATCGACAACGGCTCCGGGCGCGGCGATGCCCCGGCGGCCAAACCAATAAGAACGCCTGCGGCGATATAAAAACCGATAGCTGCACACTCAGGAGCGCCCCCCCATGCGTATCAACCCTCTTGTGTCCCTGTCCGCACTCACTGCGGCACTGGGGCTCGGCCCTATGGCGGCGGTAGCTGCCGAGGAACGTCCCGAAGGCTTTATCGAAGGCAGCCAGCTCAACCTGCTGCTACGCAACTTCTATTTCAATCGCGATGACCGCAAGGGCCAGTCCAGCCCCACCGGCAATGGCTACTCCGAAGCCTGGACCCAAAGCCTGATCGGCAAGTTCGAATCGGGCTTCACCCAGGGCACCGTGGGTTTCGGCCTCGATGCTTTTGTCATGCATGCCTTCAAGCTCGACTCCGGAACAGGGCGCAGCGGCGGCAAGGGGTCGTTCGCCATGCTGCCGGTGAACGGCAGGAACGAACCGGCCGACAGCTACGGCAAGGCCGGTGGCGCGGTGAAGGTGCGAGCCCTGGATACCGTGGCCAGGATCGGCGATGTGTTCCCCACGACACCCGTACTGCACTATGGCGACTCCCGGGTGATGCCCCAGAGCTTTCGCGGCTTCACCCTGGAGAACACCAGCCTCGACGACCTGAAGCTGCAAGCCGGGCGCCTGCATGCCGTGGGCTCGACGAACCAGAGCAGCCTGCGCGAGGGCTTCGTCACCTTCTACAAGGGCAAGGTGGACTCCCCCTGGATCGGCTACTTCGGTGGTGACTACCAAATCGACCCCAACCTCAGCGTCAGCCTCTACGGCAGCCGCCTCAAGGAGGTGTGGGACCAGCGCTACTTCGGCCTCTCGGGCAAGTATCCGTTGTCCCAGGACCTCACGCTGCTGGGCGCCTTCAACTACTACAACGTGGTGGACGAAGGCCGCAAGGAGCTGGGCGAGCTGAACAACAACATCTGGAGCGCCAAGATCGGCGCCACCTTCGGCGCCCACACGCTGGCCCTCTCCCACCAGCGCAACAACGGCAACAACCCCTTCGACTACCTGCGCCAGTCGGACTCGATCTTCCTCGACAACTCGATCCAGTACAGCGATTTCAACGCTCCCAAGGAACGCTCATGGATGCTGCGCTATGACCTGGACATGCAGACCCTGGGCGTCCCCGGCCTGAGCTTCATGGCCCGCTATGGACGCGGCCGGGGCGCCGATTACAGCCATGCCAACGCGCAGTACATGCAACGCGACTCGGCGGGCAATCCACTGGCCGGCCAGCGGCGCTGGGAACGGAATATCGAAGCCAAGTACGTATTCCAGAGCGGACAGCTCAAGGACCTGGCCCTGCGCATCTGCCAGGCCACCGTCCGCTCCAGCCGATTCGAGTCGGACCTGGAGGAATTCCGGCTGATCGTCGAATACCCACTGGCCCTGCTCTGATGGCTCTGGCCGGGCAGGTTGCGGCCTGCCCGGTGTTAAAACTTCTTCACAGACTCATGTCTTGCAGAACTGTAATATCCACCTCACCTTCTCGTTAGGTTGGTCTCCTTATACTCCTTGGCAGATTCGGATCCGCTGGTTTTTCGAAGGCGGGCAACCTGTCAGGAGAAGCATCATGCGCCCCAGCCAACTGTTGTTCATCGGCCTTCTGGCCAGCACCAGCCTCGGTGCCTGGGCCGCCGACGGCAGCGAACGTTCGCGACAAGCCCGCGAAACCTTCCTGGCCAGCCAGGAACAGATTCAAGGCGAATCCGAGCAGAAAACGGAAACCGCCACCACCGACGCCCCTTCCACGCCCAGCAAGGCTGGCGAAGATATTTGACGGCGTTGGCCCACAGAGCACATTCATCTCTTGAAGCGTTTTCATGATGCTCCTTTGGAAAGAGATGAATCTTCAGCGCCCCCTCGGGGCGCTTTTTTTTGCCTTGCTCACGCACCTCCTTCATGACGACACCCGCGATCGCGCGCCCCGCAAACCTGTAGGTACCGTCTTGCCCGTTAACGGGCAAGACGGTACCTACACGAAGCCACTCCCGGGAGCGATCACACAGGCATCACTCCTCCCGGCGGTGGGCCCACTGGTACAGCGCGGGCAGTACCAGCAGGGTGAGGATGGTGGAGGACAGGATGCCGCCGATCACCACCGTGGCCAGGGGGCGTTGCACCTCGGCGCCGGTGCCGGTGGCCAAGGCCATGGGCACGAAGCCCAGGGACGCCACCAACGCCGTCATCAATACCGGACGCAACCGGGTCAGGGCGCCCTCGCAGATGGCCATGGGCAGCGACCGCCCCTCCTCCCGCAGGTTGCGGATGAAGGCAATCATCACCAGCCCGTTGAGCACCGCCACCCCCGACAGGGCGATGAAACCGACCCCCGCCGAGATCGACAGCGGAATGTCCCGCAGCCACAAGGCCATGATCCCGCCCGTCAGGGCGAAGGGAATGCCGGTGAACACCAGCAGCCCGTCCTTGAGGTTGTTGAACATCATGAACAGCAGGCCGAACACCAGCAGCAGGGCCACCGGCACCACCACCTGCAGGCGCTGGGAAGCCTCCTGCAACTGTTCGAACTGGCCGCCCCAGGTGGTCCAGTAACCCGCCGGGACCTTCACCTTGTCGGCGATCAGGGTCGTGGCCTCCTCGACGAAGGAGCCGATATCCCGACCGCGCACGTTGGCGCTGACGATCACCAGGCGCTTGCCGTTTTCCCGGCTGACCTGGTTGGGGCCCAGGACCAGGTCCAGGCTGGCCACTTCCGACAGCGCGATGAAACCAATCTGCCCGTTGACGCTGCCGGCCGTCGCCGGGATCGGGACCAGCAGCCGTGACAACCCATCGATGTCGGTACGCAACTGATCGGACAGGCGCACCACCATGTCGAAGCGCCGATCGCCCTCATACAGGATTCCGGCCTGGCGCCCGCCCACGGCCACCGCGATGGTGTCTTGCACATCACCGACGTTGAGGCCATAGCGCGCGGCTTTGTCCCGGTCGATATTGATGGTCAGCACCGGCAGCCCGGTGGTCTGCTCGACCTTGACCTCCGAAGCGCCCGACAGTCCCTGCAAGGCGCTGGCGATCTCGTTGGCGGTCTTGTTCAGCACCGCCATGTCGTCGCCGAAGACCTTGACCGCGACATCGCTGCGCACCCCGGAAATCAGTTCGTTGAAACGCAACTGGATCGGCTGCGACAACTCATAGGCATTGCCCGGCACCATGGCGCTGGCGCGCTGGATATCGGCGATCAGCGCCTCCCGCGACTTGCCCGGGTCTGGCCACTGGGCCTTGGGCTTGAGCATCACGTAGCTGTCGGAAATGTTCGGCGGCATCGGGTCCGAGGCGATCTCCGCGGTACCGGTGCGAGCGAACACCCGCTCTACCTCCGGCACCTGGGCCAGCAGGGTCTTCTCCAGGCGCTGCTGCATGTCCACCGATTGCGAAAGGCTGGTGCCCGGCACCCGCAGGGCCTGCAGGGCCAGGTCGCCCTCGCTGAGGCTGGGGATGAACTCGCTGCCCATGCGGCTGGCCAGCAGGCCGCTGCCCACCAGGACCGCGCCGGCCAGGGCGAAGGTCAGCCCGCGCCGCTGCATCACCCAGTCCAGCACCGGTGCATAACCACGCTTGGCGTTGCGCATCACCAGGTTCTCCTTCTCCTGGACCTTGCCGGTGACGAACAGCGCAATGGCCGCCGGGACGAAGGTCACCGAGAGGATCATCGCCCCCAGGAGGGCCATGACCACGGTGAAGGCCATGGGGTGGAACATCTTCCCGGACACGCCGGTGAGGGCGAAGATCGGCAGGTACACCACCATGATGATCAACTGGCCGTAGATCAGTGGGCGCCGGGCTTCCTTGGCCGCGGCAAAGACTTCATGCAGGCGCTCCGAGCGGGTCAGCATGCGCCCGTGGCTCTGCTGGGCATGGGCCAGCCGGCGGATGGCGTTCTCGACGATCACCACCGCACCGTCGACGATGATCCCGAAGTCCAGGGCGCCGAGGCTCATCAGGTTGGCACTGACCTTGTTGCTGAACATGCCGGTGAAGGTGAACAGCATCGACAGCGGGATCACCAGGGCGGTGATCAACGCCGCGCGGATGTTCCCCAGGAACAGGAACAGGATGACGATCACCAGCAGTGCGCCCTCGAAGAGGTTCTTCTTCACCGTGGCGATGGCTTTCTCCACCAGGTTGGTGCGGTCGTACACGGTGACCGCCACCACGCCCTCGGGCAGTGTGCGGTTGATTTCCTCGAGCCGCTTGGCCACCGCCTGGGACACCGCGCGGCTGTTTTCGCCGATCAGCATGAACACCGTGCCCAGCACCACTTCACGGCCATTCTCGGTAGCTGCGCCGGTGCGCAGCTCACGGCCGATTTCCACCTGGGCCACGTTGCGCACGCGGATCGGCGTACCGTCGCTGCTGCTGATGACGATGTTGGCGATGTCGTCGATGGAGGCCAGTTGCCCCGGGGCACGGATCAGCAACTGTTCGCCGCTGCGCTCGATATAGCCGGCACCGACGTTGGCATTGTTGCGTTCCAGGGCCGTCACCAGGTCGGTGAGGGTCAGGCGGTGGGCCGCCAGGCGCTTGGGATCAGGAGCGATCTGGTACTCCTTGGCGAAGCCGCCGATGGTGTTGATCTCGGCCACCCCGGGAACGTTGCGCAACTGCGGCTTGATGATCCAGTCCTGGATCACCCGCAGGTCGGTTGGGGTGTAGGGCGTGCCATCTTCCTTGCGTGCGCCTTCCTCGGTCTCCACGGTCCATAGGAAGATTTCTCCCAGCCCGGTGGAAATCGGCCCCATCTGCGCCTCCACCCCTTCGGGCAGTTGCTCGCGAGCCACCTGCAGGCGCTCGTTGACCAGTTGCCGGGCGAAGAAGATATCGGTGCCGTCCTTGAAGATCACCGTCACCTGGGACAGGCCCGAACGCGATAGCGAGCGGGTCTGCTGCAAGCCGGGCAGGCCGGCCATGGCGGTCTCGATGGGAAAGGTGATGCGCTGCTCGGTCTCCAGCGGCGAGAAACCCGGCGCCGCGGAGTTGATCTGCACCTGGACGTTGGTGATGTCGGGGACGGCGTCGATCGGCAGCTTCTGGTAGCTGGCGATACCGATACCGGCCATCAGCAGTACCCCCAGCAGGACGATGATGCGCTGCTCGATGGCGAATTGAATGATGCGTTCAAACATGGATAGTCACTCTCCGCTAGGGCCTGTTCAGTGGCTGTGCTCGGCCGAACCCTTGCCCAGTTCGGACTTGAGGGTGAAGCTGCCGCGCGTGGCGACCTGGGCGCCGGCGGCCAAGCCTTCGCGGACCTCCACGAACCCATCCTGGCTGGCCCCGAGCACCACGGGCGTAGCCTGGAAACCCTCGGCCACGCGCACGAACACCGAAGGCCGTTCTTCCACGGTCTGGATCGCCTCCTGGGGCACGCTGACCGGCACCTCGACGGCCGCGGTGGCCACCTCGACCGCCACGAACAGGCCCGGGCGCCAGGTCTCCTTGGGGTTGGCCAGGGTCACCCGGACCGTGGCGGTGCGGGTCTGCTCCCCCAGCAGGTTGCCGACATAGGCCACCTGCCCGCGGACCTGGGAGCCCAGTTCGCTGGAGCTGACATTCACCGACTGGCCGACCCGGACCTTGTCCAGGTCCTTGGGGAATACACCGAAGGTCGCCCAGACCCGGGACAGGTCGGACAGGGTGAAAGCCGCCGTGGTCTCGCCCACCACTTCGCCGACGCTGAGGTGCTTCTCCACCACCACGCCATCGAACGGTGCACGCATTTCATAACGGTTGCCCCCCGCCAGCTGGGCACTGCCAGCCAGCGCCGCCATCTTCTGCCGGGCGTTGCCCAGGGCGATCTCGGCCTCTTGCAGCGTCTGCCGCGCCAGCAGGTAGTCCTGCTCGGCGGAGATCTGGTCGACCCACAACTGACGCTCACGCTCGAAGGTGGTACGGGCCAGTTCCACCCGCCGGCCGGCTGCCGCCAGCTCGCTGCGCTGGTCGGAAACCTGCTGGCTGGCAATCACCGCCAGCAGGTCGCCACGCTTGACCGACTGGCCGAGGTTGGCCTGTACCGACTCCACCACCCCGGCGGCGCGCGGCACGATATGCGAGGTGCGGTCCTCGTCGAAGCGGATCTCCCCCGGCAGGCTGAGCAGGCGATCCAGACGCCGCGGACCGGCCTCGGCCAGCTCGATCCCGGCCGCGGCGATCTGCTGGGCATCGAGTTCCACCAGGCCTTCGTGGCCCTCCTCCCCATGGCCCTGTTCGCCGTGCCCTTGCTCGGTATGCCCCGGCTCGCCATGCCCGGCGGGCGCCGTGGACGCTGAAGGCTGGCCTGTGGCCGGGGCCTGGCGATTGAACAGGCCCGGCAGCAACGAGGCCGCCAGCCCCAGGCCGGCCACCGCCACTATGGCCACAACAAGACTGCGTTTTTTGTCCATGGATGCTCCTGAAAATGTCGAGGGTCGGCGGCGCAGGCGCGGCCTTACGAAGTAGACGCAAAGAAGAACTTCTCCAGGGCCCGGTGCAGCTCGTGCACGCACCAGTGCCGGGGGGGCTCGTGGCTGCTGGCCGGAGGCACCCTGCCGCAGTCGCTGAGCAGCAACAGGGCGAAGTACGCGAGGCCCCGCAGCCAGGGTTTCACCAGCGGCTGAGGTCGCCGTAGATACGCTCGATCCGTACCCAGGCATCCGTGCTCTGCGCTACCGCCACCAGGTACTGGTTGCGGGCGCCGATCAATGTGCGCTGGGCGTCGAGCACCTCGAGAAAGCTGAATTTGCCCATCTCGAAGCCACGGGTGGCACTGTCTACCGCGCTCTGGGCGGCGGGCAGGATGGTCTGGTTGAACGACTGCACTTCACGCCGGGCGGTTTCCCACTGCTCCAGGGCCTGGCGGGTCTCGGTACGCAAGCGCAGTTCAGTGGCGTTGCGCAGGTCCCGGGCCTGGTCGGCGCGGCGCGCGGCGGAGAGCACGTTGCCCTGGTTGCGGTTGAACAACGGCAACGGCATCGACAGGCCGACCAGGTTGATCCGGTCCTTCTTGCTGCCGTCTTCGTTCCTGCTGGCGTCGTATTGGCTACCGATACTGATATCCAGGTCGGGAATGCGCTGGGCCTTTTCCAGGTCCAGGGACGCCTCGCGCTGGGCGATCTCCTGCTCTGCCAGGCGCAGCTCCGCAGTCTGGGGCAGGCGATTCAACAGCTGCGCCGGCGCCGGCGGCGCAGTGGCGTCCCCGGACTGCTCCTGCACCGCGGAAAAGTCCGCGCTGGCGCTACCGGTGACCCTGGCCAGCTGCCGATAGGCGTTGTCCTGCTCCAACTGGCCACGATTGAGTTCCAGGCGGATCTCCGCCAGTTGCACCTGGGCCCGGGTGGCCTCCACCGGCGATGCCTTGCCGGCACCGACCCGCCCCTGGGCCACGGCCAGGCCGCGCTCGGCCAGGGCCAGGGAGCGCCCGGCCAGTTGCGTGCGCTCCTGGGCCCGCAGCGCTGCGTAGTAGGCGTCCAGTACATCGGCGCGCAACTGGTTGCGCCGCCGATCCAGCTCCAGGTCCGCGAGCCTCTGGCCCTGGCTGGCCACCTCCACCCGCGCGCCGCGCTTGCCCCCCAGTTCCAGGGTCTGGGTGAGCTTGACCGAGGTGGTGCCCTGTCCGCGCTTGGTGTTCTCGATATCCGTGGATAGCACCGGGTTGGGAATCAGCCCGGCCTGCTGGCGGGCGCCCTGGGCGATATCGATCTCCCAGCTCGCAGCGGCCAGTTCCGGATTGTTGGCAAAAGCCTTGGCCATGGCGCTGTCCAGGCTCAACACCGGTTGCCCGGCGGCATTCGCGGCTTGCCCCGCCAGGACCAGTAATAAAGCCGTGCAACAGCGCCTTGCGGCCCGGGCGCAGATTCTCGGGAAATTCGGCATATCAGGTTCCGACCCTTGCTGAAACGAAGTCTTGGCGCAGGCACGGCGGTATATACCGGTACATATAAAAGGGTTATTCGACCGATATGAATTACACCGCTGTACTTGTCGACAGGGAAATATTCAAGATCGGCCAACTTTAACTTTCGGTCCTTATCAGCAGGGTGGCGCAAAAATTACAAATCTGTAATCAAGGTTTACGACCCGGGCTTCTGTATTAAGATCCCATCAACAAAGCCCAGGCCCACGGTACTTCCACGCTCGCCAAGAGAAGTTCCACAAGCAACTTAACAACTTACCAACGACAACTTGCCCATAACTTAAATAATAACTTTCCAGTGTTTGTCGACTACCAACCTCAATTGCAGAGAACTTCCTCAATATGCGCATCCTGGTTATCGAAGACGAACTCAAGACTGCCGACTACCTGCAACAGGGATTGACGGAAAGTGGTTATATCGTGGATTGCGCCAACAGCGGCGCCGATGGCCTGTACCTGACGCGCCAGCATGCCTACGACCTGGTGATCCTGGACGTCAACCTGCCGCAGATCGACGGCTGGGGCGTGCTGGACCAGATCCGCCAGTTCAGCAATACCCGGGTCATGATGCTCAGCGCCCAGGGCCGGCTGGCGGACAAGATCCGTGGCCTGGACCTGGGGGCCGACGACTACCTGGTCAAGCCGTTCGCCTTTCCCGAACTGCTGGCCAGGGTCCGTACCCTGATGCGCCGCAGCGAGCAGTCGCCGGTACCGGATGTACTGCGGGTCGCCGACCTGGAGCTGGACCAGGGCCGGCACCGGGCCTTTCGCGGCAAGCAGCGAATCGACCTGACCACCAAGGAGTTCGCCCTGCTGCACCTGCTGATGCGCCAGAGCGGCGTGGTGCTGTCGCGGACCCAGATCATCTCCTTCGTCTGGGACATGAACTTCGATTGCGACACCAATGTGGTGGAGGTCTCGATCCGCCGCTTGCGGGCCAAGATCGACGACCCCTTCGAGCGCAAGCTGATCCATACCTTGCGCGGTGTCGGCTATGTGCTCGAGGAGCGCGACTGAGGGCCACCCTCAGTGCTGGTGCGCCTGTTCGTGAAAGCCTGACTGCTCCACCTGCAAGGTGACG
Organism: Pseudomonas sp. FW507-12TSA; assembly: GCF_058781435.1. Classification (NCBI taxonomy): domain Bacteria; kingdom Pseudomonadati; phylum Pseudomonadota; class Gammaproteobacteria; order Pseudomonadales; family Pseudomonadaceae; genus Pseudomonas; species Pseudomonas sp. FW507-12TSA. The sequence goes on along the minus strand of NZ_JBYSWT010000047.1, from coordinate 22,594 downwards.
TGGGCGATCTCGAAACGCTCCTGCACCAGCTCGCTGACCTCGGCCAGGATCGCCTGCTCGTCACGGCTGCCCACTTGGGCCACCAGGTGCGCGCTGAGCACGTTCTTGCCGCTGGTCAGGGCCCAGATATGCAGGTCGTGCACATCGCTGACCCCTGGCACGCCGCGAATGTCCTGCTCCACCTGGTCGATATCGATGCCTTCGGGCACACCTTGCAGCAGCACGTTGGTGCTTTCCCGGAGCAGGGTCCAGGTCCGTGGCAGCACCCACAGGCCGATGGCCGCGGCCACCAGCGAATCGACCCAGCCCCAGCCGGTGTACATGATCACCAGTGCGGCGAGGATCACCCCCAGCGAGCCGAGCATGTCGCTCCAGACCTCCAGGTAGGCGCCCTTGACGTTGAGGCTCTGGCTGCTGCCGGAGGCCAGCAGGCTCATGGAGATCAGGTTGACGATCAGCCCCAGCACTGCGATCACCAGCATTCCCGTGGACTGGATCTCGGGCGGTGCCTGCAAGCGTTGCCAGGCCTCGAACAGGATGTAGAAGGCCACCACGAACAACAGCAGGGCATTGAAGGCCGCGGCGAGGATTTCGAATCGCGCGTAGCCGAAGGTGCGCTTGCGGTCCGCCGGGCGCTTGGCGACCTGGATCGCCACCAGGGATATCGCCAGCGCCAGGGTATCGGTGAGCATGTGCGCGGCATCCGATAACAGCGCCAGGCTACCGGTGACGAAAGCGCCGATGACCTCGGCGATCATGAAGCTGCCGGTCAGCCCCAGGGCCATCCACAATTTGCGTTCGTGCCCGGCCCGTACCTGTCCGTGACTGTGTCCTGCGCCCATGGAGCCTCCTGCGGTGTGGTGGAAAACCTCGGCCTGATGATAGTCCGGTTGAGCACCGGACAGGCTCGGCTGGGCGAATTGTCATCGGGCTGTTATCTGCCGGTTATCCAGCGTGCCACCAGGGGGCCACTCGCGGCCCGCGCGCTCATGTCGCTTTTGTGCCGGCCGCGGCCCTGTAGAATGCCCGCTTCATTCTTCGCCCAAGGGATCGCCATGCCTCGCCAGCCCCGGATCTTCGCTCTGGCCACCGCCCTGCTGCTCGGCGCCGGCGGCGCTTGGCTGCCAGCGCGAGCAGCAGCCCTGGACTGCGCGCACATCCAATACAGCCAGCAGGTCGATCGCTGTGCCCAGCAAGACAAGGAGCTGGCCGACAGCGCCCTCAACCAGAGCTACCAGGCGCTGCTGGAGCGGGTCCACCAGCGTTATCCCGGCAACCTGCTCCAGGAGCAGGAGTACCTGGGCAAGCTGAAGAACGCCCAGCGCGCCTGGATCAAGTACCGCGACAGCACCTGCGTGCTGGAGGCGGTCGACGTGGAGCCGGGCAAACCGGCCCACACCACCTTGATCAACCGTTGCGTAACCCGCCTGAGCAACGAGCGCAGTCACTACCTGGACCAGTTGCTGGTCGACTGAAGCCAGGCCGCCAGCTCAACAGCAGCCGGCTTCCTGGACCTGGGACCGGCGGGCCTCGCCGACCCGGGTGCCGAAATACCCGGCACTGGCTGCCCCGATCGCCCCCATCACCGCGCAGAAGATCACGCAGATCCAAGGGCTCCAGGGCATCAGGGCGATCAACAGCAACGGGGTGATGCTGGCCCAGAGGGCATAGGCGATGTTGTAGGTGAAGGAAATCCCCGAGACGCGGATCCGTGCAGGGAACAGCCCGACCATCACCGACGGCACCGCCCCCACCACGCCGCACCCCAGGCCGGCGATGGCGTAGGCCAGGCCGATCCAGGCGCCACCGTTGATCAGGCAGCCGTAGAGCACGGCGATCCCCAGGGGCAGCAGCAGGCTGTAGAACATCACCGTGCGCCAGGCCCCCAGGCGGTCGACGAGCAGGCCCGCCAGGACACAGCCGAGGTTGAGGAAGACGATGCCCAGGCTGCTCAGGGCGAAGGTGTGGCTGGCGCTCATGCCGAAGCTCTTCTGCATCATGGTCGGGGTGATGACCACGAACACCACCACCGCCGAGGTCAGCACGCAAGTGAGGATCAGGGCTGGCAGGATCGCCAGGCGGTGTTCGCGCAGCACCGTGCGCAGGGGCAGTTCGCTGGCGTTCTCGCGTTGTTGCTGCAGGGCCATGAACACCGGGGTCTCGCCCAGCCAGCGACGCAGCCAGACACCGATCACGCCGAATACCCCGCCGAGCAGGAAGGGATAGCGCCAGGCGTGGTCGAGGATTTCCTCGGGGCTGAAGACCTGGGCCAGGAGGGTCGCGGTCAACGCCCCCAGCAAATAGCCGAAGGTCAGTCCGGCCTGGAGAAACCCCAGGGCATAACCGCGATGGGCCCGGGGAGCATGCTCGGCGACGAACACCCAGGCACTGGGCACCTCGCCACCCACCGCGGCGCCTTGCAGGACCCGCAGCGCCAGCAGCAACAAGGGCGCGAAATAACCGATCTGGGCATAGGTGGGCATGCTGCCGATCAGCAGGCACGGCAGCGCCATCATCAGGATGCTCAGGCTGAAGACCTTCTTGCGCCCCAGGCGGTCGGCGAAGTGGGCCATGAGGATGCCGCCCAGGGGCCTGGCCAGGTAACCGGTGACAAAGATCCCGAAGCTCTGCAACAGCCGCAGCCACTCGGGCATTTCCGGTGGGAAGAACAGCTGGCTCAGGGTCAGGGCGAAGAATACGAAGATGATGAAGTCGTAGATTTCCAGGGCCCCGCCCAGGGCGGCCAGGCCCAGGGTCCTGTAGTCGGCGCGGGAAAAACGCGCCGTCGATTCGCTGGCAAGGGTCATGAGGGCAACTCGGGTGGCACAAGACAAGGGCGCCATGGTCTACGCAAAAGTCCCGGGGAACAAGCCGTTCCCCGCACCGGGCGCAGATTCAGTTGCCCTTGGCCAGGGCGATGGCGGCCTGGATCGCCGCGCGGGCCTGGGGGCTGTTCTTCCAGCAACTGGAACCCACCAGGGAGGAGGCCCGGGTCACGATATCCAGGGCGTCGGCGCCAGCCAGCTCGGCCAGGGAGGCGATGCCCAACTGCTCCAGGCGCCCCACCACCGTGGGTCCCACACCCTTGACCTGGAGCAGCGCGGCGCGTTCTTCGGGGGAAAATGTCATGTGCGTTCAATCCTTTGCAGTACGTGGCAATTGCCGCATTCTTGCACAGTTCTCGACCGCCCCAGCCCGGGGCGGCCGACCTCCTTACAAACATAAGAAAACACGAGGTATCCACGTGGCCGCCGATATTCAAGATAGCCGCTCCGCCCGCTTCGCCCTGCGCTGTTCGAACTGGGCCGAGCGCTGGTTTCCCGACTCCTGGGTGTTCGCCGCGCTGGCGGTGATCATCGTCGCCCTGGCCACCCTGGCCATGGGTGCCAAGCCCACCGATGCAGCCATGGCCTTTGGCGACGGTTTCTGGAGCCTGATCCCCTTCACCATGCAGATGGCCTTCGTGGTCATTGGCGGTTATGTGGTGGCCAGCTCGCCGCCAGCGGTGAAACTGATCGACAAACTGGCTCGCATCCCGGCCAACGGCCGCTCGGCGGTAGCCTGGGTGGCACTGATCTCGATGCTCGCCTCGCTGCTCAACTGGGGCCTGTCCCTGGTGTTCGGCGGCCTGCTGGTCCGGGCCCTGGCCCGGCGTACCGAGCTGCGCATGGACTACCGCGCCGCCGGCGCCGCGGCCTACCTGGGCCTGGGCGCGGTCTGGGCCCTGGGGTTGTCATCCTCGGCCGCGCAATTGCAGGCCAACCCCGGCAGCCTGCCGCCTTCGATCCTGGCCATCACCGGGGTGATCCCCTTCACCCAGACCATCTTCCTCTGGCAGTCGGGCGTACTGCTGCTGGCGCTGGTGGTGGTGTCGCTGGTGATTGCCTACGCCACCGCCCCCGGCCCCGGCAGCGCCCGTGACGCCCAGGCCTGCGGGGTCGATCCCAGCTTCAGCCTGCCCAAGGCGCAACCACGCACCCGCCCAGGCGAATGGCTGGAACACAGCCCGCTGCTGATCATCCTCCTGGCCCTGCTGGCCGCCGGCTGGCTGTATCACGAGTTCGCCACCAAGCCGGCGATCACCGCGATCTCCGGGCTCAACACCTACAATTTCCTGTTCCTGATGACCGGGGCCCTGCTGCACTGGCGCCCGCGCAGCTTTCTCGATGCCGTGGCCCGGGCGGTGCCGACCACCACCGGGGTGCTGATCCAGTTCCCGCTGTACGGCTCCATCGCGGCGCTGATGACCGTGGTCAAGGGCGTGGACGGCCAGACCCTGGCCCATCACATCTCGACCTTCTTCGTGCAGATCGCCTCCCACGATACCTACGCCTTGCTGATGGGCCTGTACTCGGCGGTACTGGGCTTCTTCATTCCCTCCGGCGGCGGCAAGTGGATCATCGAGGCGCCCTACGTGATGCAGGTGGCCAACGACCTGCAGTACCACCTGGGCTGGGCGGTGCAGATCTACAACGCTGCCGAGGCCTTGCCGAACCTGATCAACCCCTTCTACATGTTGCCGCTGCTGGGCGTGCTGGGCCTGAAGGCCCGGGACCTGATCGGCTTCTCCTTCGTCCAGTTGCTGGTACATACGCCCCTGGTGCTGATCCTGCTCTGGGCCCTGGGCACGACCCTGGCCTACCTGCCACCCATGACCCCCTGAGCATCGCCCAGGCTCCACAAGCCGCCCTGCGCGGCTTGTGGATAACTCCCGGCACAGCCCGGGCTTGAGCGGTTCCACCGAAGCCAACCCACCCCTGCGTCGCTGTAGCTTTTTTGTCATATTCGGTTGTTACCGTGCCTGCGAAATACTTTGTAACGATTACCCGGACAGACGAGCAAGGAGCCGCCATGAGCGACGATACCGACCCGCGTGACACCAAGGAAAACGCTGCCGAGCACCCCACAGGCACCAGCCGCCGGCGCTTTTTGGGCGGGGCCGCGGTGCTGGGCGTCGGTGCCACCCTGGCGGCTTGCGGCAAGGCCGGCGACCCCCAGTGCAAGCCCGATGAGCGCCCGCTGTCGCCCACCGAACTGGACCAGGCGCTGCGCGAGCAGGTGCAGACCGTGGTGGTGATCTACGCCGAGAACCGCAGCTTCAACAACCTGTTCGCCAACTTCCCCGGGGTCGAGCAGCCGCTGGCGGCCCTCAAGCCCGAGGCGTTCCAACAACGCGATCGCGATGGCCGCCTGCTCGACAAGCTGCCACCGATCTGGGGCGGCCTGCTGCAAGTCGGTCCGCAGACCCTGGATGGGGTTACCTATCCGGTGGAAAGCCAGTTCCAGGAAAACCTGCCCAATGCCCCATTCCCCCTCAAGGGACCACAGGGCGAGGACCTGCCCCTGGGCCTGGTGACCCGCGACCTGTGGCATGTGTTCTACCAGAACCAGATGCAGATCAACGGCGGCAAGAACGATGGCTTCGTCGCCTGGGCCGACTCCGGCGCCCTGCCCATGGGCTACTACGCCCAGACCCGCTACTCCCTGCGCTTGTGGGACGTGGCCCGGGAGTTCGTGCTGTGCGACAACTTCTTCCAGGGCGCCTTCGGCGGCTCCTTCCTCAACCACCAGTACCTGATCAGCGCCAGGGCGCCGTTCTACCCGGATGCAGCCAACTCGGTGGCCAAGTCACAGATCGCCACCTTGCAGGGCGACGATCCCAAGGGCACCCGTCTCAAGCCCCTGGAGAAATCCCCGGCCAGTGCCATGGACGGTGCACCGCAATTCGGCCCCAGCGCGCTGACCCCGGACGGCTACGCGGTCAACACCATGGCCCCGCCCTACTGGCCGACCTGGATCCGCGACCCGGACCGCCCGGACTACGCCAAGCCCGACTTGCCCAGCGTGTTGGTGCCCCAGACCCACGAACACATCGGTGACAAGCTGTCGAAGAAGAATGTCGACTGGGCCTGGTACGGCGGCGCCTGGCAGGCCACCCTGGAGCAGTTCAAGGATTCCGGCGGGATTCCCAAGATCCCCAACTTCCAGTACCACCACCAGCCGTTCAACTATTTCGTGCGCCAGGGCCCGGAGAACCCGGGCGAGCGCGCCAAGCGCCTGCGTGACGGCGGCCTGGGGGACGAGTCGAGCAGCAACAAGTTCTTCGCCGACGCCGAGGCCGGCAAGCTGCCGGCGGTGACCTTCTACAAGCCCCAGGGCAACCTCAACCTGCACGCCGGTTATGCCGATGTCGCCGCCGGCGACCGGCACCTGGACCGGGCGCTGAAGGTGCTGCGCGAGAGCCCGCAGTGGAAAAACATGGTGGTGGTGGTCACCTTCGACGAGAACGGCGGCTGGTGGGACCACGTCGCACCGCCCCAGGGCGACCGCTGGGGCCCGGGGACGCGGATCCCGGCGCTGGTGGTCTCGCCGTTCGCCCGCAAGGGCACGGTGGACCATACGGTCTATGACACCGCCTCGGTCCTGCGGCTGATCACCCGGGTGTTCCAACTCGAGACTCTCGACGGCCTCAAGGAGCGCGACCAGGCCATGGTCGCTCGTGGCCAGAAGCCCATGGGCGACCTGACCAACGCCCTGCACTTCAAGGCCTGACCCGGCCCCCGGTGCGCCATTGCCGCCAACCAGGGGCGGCAATGGTTGGCGCGCCCCTATAATAGCCATGTGACATCATTTTCTTTACCCATTCCCCCGCCGGGTAATATCCTGCGCGCCTCTTATTCGTTTCAGCCGTTTTACCCCCGCCAAGGAGTTCATCGTCATGATCGTAGGCATCGACCTGGGAACCACCAACAGCCTGGTCGCGGTCTGGCGCGAAACTACCAGCGAACTGGTGCCCAACGCCCTGGGGCAGCTCCTGACGCCCAGCGTGGTGGGCCTGGACGACGAAGGCCGGGTCCTGGTGGGCCAGGCCGCCAAGGAACGCCTGCATACCCATCCACACCTGACCACCGCGCTGTTCAAGCGCTACATGGGCAGCAACACCGAAGTACGCCTGGGCGAGCGCTCCTGGCGCCCGGAAGAACTCTCGGCGCTGGTGCTCAAGAGCCTCAAGGAAGACGTCGAGCGCAGCTATGGCGAACCGGTGGTAGAAGCGGTGATCAGCGTGCCGGCCTACTTCAGCGACGCCCAGCGCAAGGCCACGCGGATCGCCGGCGAGCTGGCCGGGCTCAAGGTCGAGAAACTGGTCAACGAACCCACTGCCGCCGCCCTGGCCTACGGCCTGCACCAGCGTGACAAGGAAACCTCGTTCCTGGTCTTCGACCTGGGCGGCGGCACCTTCGACGTGTCGATCCTGGAGCTGTTCGACGGGGTCATGGAGGTCCGCGCCAGCGCCGGCGACAATTTCCTCGGTGGCGAGGACTTCGACAGCCTGTTGCTGGAGCACTTCCTCGCACAACAGGCCCAGGTCCCGGACTTCCCCGAGCGCCAGAGCGTGCTCCAGGCCCTGCGCCGCGAAGCCGAGCGCGTGCGCCGGGCCCTGGGCCAGGACAGCAGCGCCGAATTCAGCTTGCGGGTGGACGGCCGGCAGTGGACCCAGACCATCACCCAGGCCCAGTTGGCGACGCTCTACGCGCCCCTGCTGGAACGCCTGCGCCTGCCCATCGAGCGGGCCCTGCGCGACGCGCGGATCCGGGTCAGCGACCTGGATGAAATCCTCCTGGTCGGTGGCGCCAGCCGCATGCCCCTGGTGCGCAAGCTGGCAGCCGGGCTGTTCGGCCGGTTTCCCTCGATCACCCTCGACCCGGACCAGGTGGTGGCCCAGGGCGCTGCGGTGCAGGCCGCGCTCAAGGCACGCAGCCTGGCCCTGGAAGAAGTGGTGCTGACCGACGTCTGCTCCTACACCCTGGGTATCGAGACCACCCAACAGCACGGCAACCAGTTCGAAAGCGGGCACTACCTGCCGATCATCGAGCGCAACAGCGTGGTGCCGGTGAGCCGGGTCAAGTCCGTGCAGACCCTGCACGACAATCAGGACCATGTGCTGCTGAAGATCTTCCAGGGCGAGAGCCGCCTGGTGCGCGACAACGTCGCCCTGGGCCAGCTGGAAATCAAGGTGCCCAAGCGCCCGGCCGGGGAAGTCTCGCTGGATGTGCGCTTCACCTACGACATCAACGGCCTGCTGGAGGCCCAGGTGACCATTCCCCTGACCGGGGACAGCCACTCGCTGGTGATCGAGAACAACCCGGGGGTACTGACCCCGGAGGAAATCCAGGAGCGCCTGCTGGCCCTGGCACAACTGAAGGTCCACCCTCGGGACCAGCAGGCCAATACCCTGCTCAGCGCTCGCCTGGAACGCCTCTACCAGGAGAGCCTGGGGGAACTGCGCGAGCAGGTCGGCTACTGGGCCGGACAGTTCCAGCAGATGCTGGACACCCAGGACGAGCGCCGGATCCGTGAACTGCGCGGCCAGCTCAACGAGCAACTGCAGCTCCTGGAAAACGGCCACTGGCACTAGGAGCCACCCATGGACTGCTGGTCGGTGCTGGAGCTGCCACAAGATGCCAATGAACGAGAGATCAAGCGCAGCTACGCCCGGCAGTTGAAGAGCGTGCGGCCCGACACCGATGCCGAGGGCTTCCAGCGCTTGCGCGAAGCCTACGAACGGGCACTGCAACTGGCCCGCTGGCGAATCAGCGAGGCTGCGCACGAGGCGCAACAGCCAGCAGCCGACAACCTGCGGCAATGGTCGAGCCTGGTGGAACTGGCCCCTTTGCCAGTGCCCGGCCCCGCGCCGGTGCCAGTGCCAGTGCCAGTGCCAGTGCCGGTGCCGGTGCCAGTGCTACGATCGCTGCAGGACGGCCTGGACGCCAGCAACCTGCCACAGCGCTGGCAGCAGGCCCAAGAGCAGGACTGCGCCGAACCTTTCCTCAAGCATTTGCTGGCAATCTGTTACGACACTCCCGGACAACACCTGGCGCTGATCGAATGGGCCGTGGCCCACCTGGATTGGCTGACGCCCTGGCAACGTCCGTCGATGACCGCCTTGCAGGAAGCGGTCTTGGTACAAGGCCTGTTGCAGCAATATCGCCGAGTGCTGGAAGAACTGCTGGCCGCAGGCCGGGACCGGCAGTTCCTCGAATGCCTGGGCGGCTACTGCGCACAGCCCTGGCTGCAGATCTTCGACCATCGCCAGTACTGGCAGGGCGAGGTCCTGGAACTGTTGCATCAGCAGCCCTGGCCGGCGTCGGTGTTCGAAGGGGTATGCCAGCTGTTCGGCTGGGATGAAAAGCGCGGCGCGACCCCGGAACCCGAGTGGATGTGGCGAGCGCTGGCCGAGCGCTACCAACAGGAAGCCTTCTACCAGAAGCTAGAGGCCGATGCCGCCAACAACGCGGATACCACCCCCCAGTCCGCAGCCGCGCGGCTGTTCCTGACCCCGCCGTCCCGGCGCCGCCAGGTCGCCCTGGTCCGTCACTTCCAGAGCGAACACTGGCAGGCCTGCCTGGAGCTGTCGCATACCTTGGCCTCGCGCTTCCCGGCCCTGGTGGAACGCCTGCCCCAGCACGACCTGTTGTTCTGGAGGAGCCTGGTTCCACGCCTGATAGGTATGGACAACTGGATACGCTGCAGCCTGGGCAGCGGCCTGGCCCTGGGCCTGTACTTCATGCCCAGGCCAGGCTACGGCCCTGAGCTGGCGCTGATGCTGGGGCTGGTCTGCAGTGCCATGCTGGGAGGGTTCGGGATCCTCCTGCTCAGCAATTGGCAACAATTGATTGGCCACTTGCTGTTACCGGACCTGTGGTTGACCGAGCGCCTGGTGCCCAAGCGCCTGAATCCAAGGAGCTACTGGCTCATCCTGCGCCACGGCGTGCCGCAATTGGTGATGCTGGCGCTGTTCGGCTTCTGGCTCGGTCTGCTCGGAATGCTCGGCTACCTGGGTTTTGTCCTGATCGGTTGGCTGCACTCAGGACGCATCGGCCAGGCGAACCCGCAGTTCCATGCCCGGCATCCGTGGCTGGGGGCACTGCACTGGAATCACTTCAGCCCATGGCAACCGGTGTACCTGCTGCTCATGGTGGTGCTCGTGCGCGCCTGCCAGATCCATGGCCTGGGCTTTCCCCTGACCCGCCTGATCCCGGGGTAGGTACCGACAAGCGGCCGGATGGAAGGTATTTTTGCAGCGCCGGCTGTCGCTGCGCCCGGCGCTGTACCAGTATGTCTTGCCCCCTTCGACGGGGTTCACGCTGAAAAGGATCTGAGCATGTTGAAACTCGCAGGACTGACCCTCGCGCTGGCCGCCGCTACGCTGAGTTCCACCGTCATGGCCGATGTCGAGGTCGACCTGGGCAGCCCGCAACGGGTGACCCGGCTGTTCGCCTTTCCCAACAACTGCAACGTCATCTGCTATCGCGACTGGACCCTGGAACAGACGGTGGCGCACTACCTGACCCAGAGCGTGCAACGCGATGGCTATGCCAACGCCAAGGTCAGCGTCAAGACCGCTGGCGACAAGGTCCTGGCCTCGTTCAGCGGGGTTCCGGCGGGCTACGGCAAGCCCCTGGGCGCCTTGCTGGACGCCGGCGACCTGGCCTACAAGGGCGCCAGCCAACTCAACAGCGACGGCAAGTGGGCCTATAGCTGGTACCTGTTCCTGCCCTTGGGCATGGCCCTGGAAAACCGCAAGAGCGTCGAGCTGCTGCACTTCCCGCCGGACTACTCCCTGACCCAGGCCCAGGACTACCTCGAATCGGCTACCACCGATCGCTGGGCCACCCTGCTGGTCGCCAACGGCATCGACGCCACGCAGACCCCGGCCTACCAGACCATCGTCGACATCGCGCCGATCGCCGCACCGTCCAATGCCGGCAAGGACCTGGAAGGCGTCTACGGCTACTTCAACAACTACCAGACCACCATGGTCAAGGAGGTCAGCCAGGGCAGCAGCGGCGCCGCCCTGCCGATGGTGGCCTTCGGCGCGCCGGTGCGCAGCTGGCTCAAGCAGCAGTACGGGGTAACGGTGAATGTGCTGGGCCTGGCGCAGATCAGCCCCAGTGCCGGGCTCAAGGTGCCGGTACTGGGCTCCAACCACCCGAGCTACATCTGGTATGCGGCAGATCCGGCCAACTACGACGATGATGAAACCAAGGCCGATGCCGCGGGCTTGAAGGTGATGGGCCAGGATTTGAGCGCGGCCTGCTGGCAGGCGGGAATGGGCAGCAAGCCGGGTAGCGATGCGCAGGCGCAGTTGAACAGTTGCACCCAGACCTGGCAGGTGACGCAGAAGGCCAAGACCTGCGAGTTGTTCTACACCTCGATCCGCAAGCTGGACCAGCAGCAGGCAGCGGCCAAGTGCGCCAGCGCGGCGGTCAAGAGCCAGTTGCTGCAGCTCCAGTCCCCCGCACCGGCGCCCAGCACCGAAGCGCCACACCTGTGAGGTCGCGCCAGCGTCGGCCCGGACCGGCGCTGGCGGTGCCTCAGGGCGAGCCCACCGGGCGCAGGCGGTACTGCGGCGGCAACTGCTCGGGGCCGCTGATGGTGGTGTTCAGGCTCTTCCAGCGGCCGTCCTTGATCCCATAGATGCAGCCGTGGATCGACAGGCTCTGCCCACGATGCCAGGCGTTCTGCACGATGCTGGTGTGACCGACGTTGGCCACTTGCTGGATCACGTTGAGTTCACACAGGCGGTCGACCCGCTCCTCTTCCGTGGTCAGGGCCCCCAGCGCATCACGGTGTTCGTAGTAAAGGTCGCGGATCGAACGCAGCCAGCCATCGATCAAGCCCAGCTGGCGGTCCTGCATCGAGGCCCGTACACCGCCACAGCCATAATGGCCGGTGACCAGGATGTGCTTGACCTTGAGTACATCCACCGCGTACTGGATCACCGACAGGCAGTTGAGGTCGGTGTGCAGCACCACATTGGCCACGTTACGGTGTACGAACAGGTCGCCCGGCAGCATGCCGACAATCTCGTTGGCCGGCACCCGTGCGTCCGAACAGCCGATCCACAGGTACTCCGGGGTCTGCTGGCGGGCCAGCTTGGAGAAGAACTCCGGATCCTGCTGCTTGATCGCTTCGGCCCAACGCTCGTTGTTATCAATCAGGTCTTGTAGTTCGTTCATGCTGTGAAGCCTCAGGAATGATGCGCAGGTTTGACAGACGACCTCCGGCCGGGGTCACGCGCGATGCGGCAGATACCGGTCATCCCATGGGGGGGAATCTTCGGCAAGGGGCTCGGTCCACCCCTACAAGCCCCTGAAGTTCGAGGACCTTCCATGACTGAACCACGACGCCCCTACAACGCGCCCCAACCCGAGCCCATCGATGACGACCAGGACCGCATGGGTTCGATGGAGGAATTGCATTTCGACGACCAGGCCCCGGTGGCTGGCAGCGACGGCCCGGCCACCGAGGATGGGTCCACCGCGAACGACCTGAGCCCGGAGGTCCTGACGCCGGAAGATGGCGCCCGCTCCGTCCGGGAGAAAGGGGCCAACCGGCCCGCCGACTGGGACCTGAGCATCGTCGACGATTCGCAGATCGGTGGTGGCTCGGGCCTGGATGAAGCCGAGCTGGCCAGGCGCAAGCCACTGGATGACCAGCGCTGAAGAAAGCGCTGGCTGGCGCGGCTCAATCCACCAGGGTACAGGCCATGACCAGCGCGTCTTCGCGCCCGCCCACCGCCGGGTAGTAGTCGCGGCGGCGCCCGACCTCGTTGAAGCCATAACGCTCGTACAATCGATAGGCGGTCTGGTTGCTCGAGCGCACTTCCAGGAAGCATTCCCGGGCGTCCTTCTGGTAGGCACGCTTCATCAGTGCCTCCAGCAGGTGCAGGCCCAGGCCGCGGCCCTGGTTTTCCGGCTTGACGGTGATGTTCAGCAGGTGAGCTTCGTCGATGATCACCTGGATCACCCCGTGCCCCACTTGCTGGCTGCCTTCGAACATCAGCCAGACTTCATAGGATTTGAGGGCATCCATGAAGATGCCGCGGGTCCAGGGGTGACTGAACGCGGCATATTCGATCTTCAGGATGGCATCCAGGTCCGCCTCGGTGGCCAGGCGGAAGGTCAACGCGTCACTCATCGCTACTCTTACTCATCATTGCTTTTCCAGCGCGCCATCAACCGGCGCATGGCTTGCCAGACGTCGGCCTTGCGCTGCGGCTCGTCCATCAACAGTTCCAGCCCGGGCAAGGCCCAGGCCGAGCCCAGGCCCTCGACCTCCAGCTCACGGTTGTAGGACTCGGCATCGGCCTCGCCGGCAAAACGTATGGCCGGCAGGCCCACCAGCCACAGGCAGGCGCAGGGTTGTTCTTCGACCCGCATGCCGACGAAGGCCTGGACGAAATCCCGCGCGGCCTCGGGGCCCTGGTCCAGGTTGCCGCGGGTCAGGCGCGGCCAGCGCACCGGCTCGGCGAGGATCTGCGGGCTGTCCGGCAGGCCGGCGGCGCGCAGCATGTCCTTGAGCAGCAGGTAGGCCGGGTCGCGGCTCTGGAACGCCTCGCCGGTGGGCAATTCCACCAGCAACAGGCAATGTCCGGCCCGCAACAGTTGCAGGGCGAAGCGCGGCGGTGGGACCACCGGCGCCTTGACCACCGGGGCGGCTTCCTCGTCCTCGACCACGGGCTTGGCGACCGGGCGGGCAGAGGCCGCAGCCGGGCGCGGCACTTCGATCTTCGGCCGCTCGACACTGCGTGCCACCGGGGCCGCTGCGGCCCGGGCCTCGGCGACGGGCGCAGGCGGCGCCTCCACCACCGGCTCCGGCAAAACCAGCAATTCGGGGCGCGAGGGGGCGGCAAAGGGCAATTCGCTGCGCGGCAACCAACTGACCACCTGCATGGCGGACAGATAAGCGCGACGACGGGACTCGATAAGCAAGGGTCGGCCACTTGTGGATAACTGAGGTGGGGGATTCTACCGTCCTTCGCCGAAGATCGCCCGCAGTTGATGCAGCGCAAAAGCGACAGTCCGTCTCCTTACTGGATCCTGGGTGAATCGTCGGCCCCCTGATGCAGTACAATCGCCGCTTTTCATTGCCAACCAGCCGGCCATTCCGATGATCGAACCCAAGCGCGTGTTGCGCGCCCTCGCCGAACACTGGGCACTTCTGGAGCCACTGTGCGAGCACTTCGACCAAGGCACCCTGAGTCTTGCCGAACTGCGCTCACAACTGGCCACCCAGCAACTGGACAGTACGCCCCAGGACATCACCAACCTGCTGGACGTATGGATACGCCTGGACATCCTGGTCCCGGTGGCGAAAAGCCCGAACCGCTTCGAGCTCAATGCGCAGATCCACGACTTCCTCGCCTACCTGCGGCGTGAACACCGCCTGGGCCTGTGCCTGGAGATCGAAGCCTACCTGCGCCACCTGGAGCGCCTGGCAGGCTACATCCAGGACGCCTTCGAGATCCGCGACGGCCACGACCTGGCGCGCCAGTTGCGCCTGCTGGACATGCGGGTACGCGATGTCCTGAAGAAACTCGCCAACGACGAACAGGCCCTGGTGGCGGTGGCCGAACGGGCCAAGACCAGCGACCGGCAGATCCCCCTGCGCCAGCGCTACGCCGAGGTGCTGGCCACCTGGGACGAATACGTCGAGCCGATGATCCAGCTGGTGAACGCCGACGGCGCCTTCGAGCAGGGCGTGCGCAAGGTGGAGAACGTGCTGCTGCGCATGCTCACCGAACAGCAGCGCCTGGGCCACCTGGTGGACGACGACATGCTGCTGCGCACCCACGCGCGGATCCTGGAGATGCAGACCAGCGCCCAGCTGACCCTGCGCCATGCCCGGGAACTGCTGCTGCCGCTGCGCGAAGAGGCCCGCCGGCACAACGCCGTGACCCGCGGCGCGGCCCTGGCCCTGTCGGTCATCCGGCGCAAGGGCATCGATGCGGTGCCCCAGGCGGCGATGCCGATGTTCACCCGTCCGCAGAGTACCTTCCTCGGCAGCTCCGGCCAGGTGGAGGCCTATGTCTACGCCCTGGCCCGCTTCGAGCCCAAGCCGGCGCGCTTCCCCAAGGCCCACAAGACCCACAAGGGCCTGGCCCCCAAGGCACCGCGCACGGTCCGGGAAATGCTCGAACGCTGCGAGAACGCCCTACCGATGCCGGACCTGATGAGCTGGCTGCTGGACCAGGAACCGGACGGCGCCACCGACGAGCTGCTGTACTGGTTCTCCCGCCTGTCCCGGGAAAAACGCTTCAAGCGCGAGCGTCTCGAACGCCGCGAATACCACACCCAGGAGCACCAGGTCAGCCTGCGCTCCTTCGCCCTGCTCTCGGCTCGCGACGACCAGCCCGAGCAAACTGCGAGTAATGCCAATGCATCTTGATCTTTCCGAACTGTCCCAGCTGGCGCCGATCTTCCGCGAGCTGTTCAAGGGCTACCACGTCAGCCGCCGCGATCCGGAGCTGTACGCGCAACTGTCGAACTTCCAGGACCAGTACCGAACCCTGTTCAAGGCCCTGGGCTTCGAGCTGGTGTGCGATACCCGCGGCTTCTATTACTTCGTGCCGGAAAACGCCGCGGCGCAGGTGAACAAGACCGCCCAGCGCCTGGCGCTGTTCACCTTCATCCTGGTGGAGCACCTGGCCGACCAGGGCCGCGACCCGATCGCCGTGCTCGACGGCGGCAGCCTGGGTCGCGACGAGCTGCCCTCGCTGCTGGACAAGTACCGCGACCTGTTCATCCAGGCCGAAGTGCAGACCCAGGAAGAGCTGGAAGAAAAGATCATGCGCCGCATGACCCAGCTGGGCTTCGCCCTGGAGGAACCGGGGATCTACCGCTTCCTGCCGCCGATGCACCGCTTCCTCGACGTCTGCCTGTCGGTACAGCAAGACCGCGACCTGGCGGCCAGCCTGCACAGCGTGCTGCCATTGCCGACCCCGGTGCTGGTGGACGAGGACAGCGACGAGAAACTGCTGCAAACCGATGACCCGCTGGACCTGAGCGAATTCGACGAGTCCGAGGAAAGTGAAGAAGACGCGCTGGCCCGGGCCATCGCCGAAGAACAGGAGCTCGACGCATGAGCAAGGAACGCTACGGCATCCGCCGCTTTGCCCTTTTGAACACCGCTGGCTACAGCCTGGGCCTGTTCCCCCTGGAAGAGCCGCTGTCGGTCTACGGTGCGAACAACCTGGGCAAGTCGGCGTCGATCAACGCCCTGCAATTCCCGATCCTGGCGCGCATGTCGGACATGAGCTTCGGCAAGTACAGCCTGGAGCAGTCGCGGCGCTTCTACTTCGCCTCCGACACCAGCTACATCCTGGTGGAAGTCTCGCTGCCCCACGGCCCCCACGTCATCGGCGTGTCGGGACGCGGACCGGGTGGCGGCTTCGGCCACCAGTTCTTCGCCTACGCCGGACAACTGGACCTGGCCCACTACCAGAAGGACGACACCTGCCTGCGGCAGAAAGAGCTGTTCACCAACCTGGAGCGCCATGGCCTGAAGGCCTACGAGCTCAAGCCCGATGAACTGCGGCGCCTGCTGGTCGGTGGCCACACCTCGATCCCGCTGGACCTGACCCTGATCCCGCTGCGCTCCACCAGCGAGCAGAGCCTGAAGACCTTCCGCGCGCTGTTCATCAACCTGCTGCACATGCGCGAAATCACCGCCGCCAAGCTCAAGCAGCTGTTCCTCGATGCCTTCGAGCACAGCCTGCGCTCGGGCAGCGTCGACTACATCGCCGCCTGCGACGAGGCGTTCCGCGATGTGCGGCGCATGGAGCAGGACTACAACTCCCTGGTGGCTGCCGGCCCGCTGGTGGAGGCCCTGGCCAACGGCGTGAAGCAACGGGACATCCTGCGCGGCAAGCTGCATCGCCTGTCGCCGCTGCTGGACTCGCTGTTGGGCACCTGGTCGGACTACGCCAGTGCACGCAAGGAAGAGCTGACCATCCAGGCCGAGCACTACCGCAACGAGCAGGACGCCCTGCAGAACGACCAGCGCAGCAGTACCCAGGAAATGATGCGCCTGGAGCGGGAAATCACCGGCACCCAGCGCTGGCTGGGCGAGCTGTCGGTGCTCAAGCACCGCTTCGCCCTGGTGGATGACGTCAAGGTGCTGGAGCAGCAACTGCTGGCGGCCAAGGATGCCCACGACGAACTGGCCGGCGCCCTGGCCCAGTCACGGCAGTTCTCCGCCGAAGACCTGGAAGAGCGCCTGCGCGACCTGGAAAAACGCCTGAAGTCGGTGAAGCAGCAGCTCGACCACGCCGACAACAACAGCTACGCCCGCCTGCGCGAGGAGTTCTCCCAGCAGGATGTGGAACGCCTGATGCGCCTGTTCAACAGCGCGCTGTTCAGCCTGCCCCTGGGCGAGCACGGCATCGCCCTGGACGACAATGGCGACTGGGTGAAGTCCGTGGAGCTGATCCTCGACGGCTTCAAGGGCGAGCGTTTCGAAGTGCCCGGGCTGACCATCGACATCTCCCATATCGAACCACCGGCGTTGCAGGCCCTGGCCGACCGCGCGGCCCTGCGCGACCAGAAGGAGCGCCTGGAGAAGGAGCTCAAGCAGCTCAAGACCCAGGCCGCCGTGGCTGCCGACCGCGCCGCGAGCAAGACCCAGACCGAGGCCCTGTACCAGCAGGTACTGGATGCGCAGAAAGCCCTGGAAGACTTCCGCCGGACCCAGACCCTGAGCGCCGAGGAAGGCGAGAAGCTGGAACAGTTGGCGCAGATGGAGGCCGCCCAGGACGAACTCAAGCGCTCCAGCGACGCCTTCACCGAGCGCGTCCAGCAACTGTCGGCCAAGCTGCAACTGGTGGGTCGCCAGATCAGCGACATGGAAGCCAAGCAGCGCACCCTCGACGACGCCCTGCGCCGTCGCCAGCTGCTGCCGGCGGACCTGCCGTTCGGCACACCGTTCATGGACCCGGTGGACGACTCCATGGACAACCTGCTGCCGTTGCTCAACGACTACCAGGACAGCTGGCAGGGCCTGCAGCGGGTCGATGGCCAGATCGAGGCGTTGTATGCCCAGGTGCGCCTCAAGGGCGTGGCCAAGTTCGACAGCGAGGATGATGTCGAGCGTCGCCTGCAATTGCTGATCAACGCCTATTCGCACCGCACCGAGGAAGCCCTGACCCTGGGCAAGGCGCGCCGTGCGGCGGTCACCGACATCGCCCGGACCCTGCGCAATATCCGCAGCGACTACGACAGCCTGGAACACCAGCTGGCGCTGTTCAACCGCGAGATCAACAAGCGCCAGGTTTCCAACCTGCAGAGCTTCCGCATCGTCCTGGCGCCCAACAAGGAAGCGCTCAAGCACATCGACCAGATCATCCACAGCGCCGGCCAGTACGAGGAAGGCGAGACCCTGTCGGTGTTCGACCTGAGCCAGAGCGCCGAGCAGGACAACAAGAACGAAGAGGCCAAGGAGTACCTGGCGCGGCTGGTGGCGGCCAACCACAACCAGCTGGGCCTGAAGGACCTGTTCGAGCTGGCGTTCGAGATCACCAAGGTCAACGGCCAGCCGGTGATCCATACCGACATCGATGGCGCGGCGTCCAACGGCACCACCATGACCATCAAGGCGCTGACCAACATGTACTTGTTGCTGCACTTGATGGACCGCGACCAGGCCGGGCGTATTCGCCTGCCCTACTACCTCGACGAGGCGGCGGACATCGACGAACGCAACCAGGCGGCGCTGCTCGAGACCAGCCTGCAACTGGGCTTCGTGCCGATCCTGGCCAGTGTGAAGCCGCAGGTTTCGGCCCAGGTGGCCATCGACCTGGAAGGCGGTAGCGGTCCGAACGGCATCTATATCGATGAAGCGGACTGGAAGTTCATCCGGCGCCACGACCAGGTCAAGGCGGTGATGAACGAACACGCCGAGGATGAAACACAGGCGGAGTTGGACGAAGCCTGATTTCCCTGCGCTGAAACACAAAGGCCGCCCTCTTGCGAGGGCGGCCTTTTTTATTGGGTTGGCGCTAGCGCGTCACTGGGGCGGCCGGTTGCTTGCCGAGGGGAATCTTCGGCGCCCAGGTCAGCCATTCATCCTCGAACTGGTCGAACAGCGGGAAAGTCTGCTCGGGCCGCGCCGGGTTGCCCATGCGCTCGCCCTCCGGGGTGGCGAAGGCGATACCGCCCTGGATCAGGGTCTCCAGGGATTCAGTACGCACGGTCGCGCCCTTGAACAGGCCGAAATCCACGCCAAAGCCGCTGCTGTTCCAGAAGCGCGTGCCACTGCGTACCAGTGGCGCGTACTTGGGCTCGATAAGAATGTGGATCAGGACCCGATCGGCCGTTTGCCCCAGTTCGTAGCCAGTGACCTTGCCCACCGTTATCTCGCGGTAGGTCACCGGTACGCCGATCTTCAGCGATCCACGCCGGGCAGCGCTCAGCACCAGGCTCAGGCCAGGCTCCTGGACACTGGCCTGTGGTGGCTGTGGCAGGGCCACGAAGCTGGTTTGCGCACCGAGGTTTTTCTCCGGTGGCTGGACCTCGATGTACTGGCCAGTGACCAGGGTCTCCAGGTTCGAGGTCTTCATCAAACCCAACTCGGGCTTGACCACCCAGAATTGGCTGCCGACCCGGGCAATACGCTCGGGCACCTCGGTGATCCGCGCCTTGAGCATCACCGACTGCATATCGGGGCTGAGGCTGACTTGTTCGAGCTTGCCCACATCCAGGCCCTTGAAGCGCACCGGGGTGCCGGCACGCAGGCCATCGGCGCGATCGACCTTGATCTGCACCGTGATGCCGCGCTGCGCTGCCTCTTCCTGGTTGGCGAACAGGCGGAACCGCGGGATGCGTTTTTTCAGCGGCACGTCAGGTATCGGCGTATCGAAGGCGATACCGCCGGCCATCAGGCTTTGCAACGACTCGCTCTTGATCTGGATACCGCCGGTCAGCCCTCCGGTAAGGGTGATGCCGCTGACGTTCCAGAAGCGGGTCGAACCGTTGACCAGTTTCTCGTACTCCTTCTCGATATGGACGCCGATCACCAGCTGCTTGCGGGTATGGGAGAACTGGTAGCTCTGCACCGCGCCGACCTTGACTTGCTTGTAGAGGATCGGGCTGCCGACCTCAAGGGAACCGAGGTTGTCGGTGAACAGCACCATGTGCAGGCCCGGCGTACGCAGGTCCAGCGGTGGCGCCTTGGCCCGAGCCTCGAATTCACGCTGCGGCGCGGCGCCCTTGTCACCCGGGCGAACGGCGATGTAGTTGCCCTTGAGCAGGGCCTCCAGCCCGGTGATGCCCGCCAGGGTGATGGATGGCTTGACGGTCCAGAACTGGGTGCCCTGCACCAGGTAGTCTTCGGCCAGTGGGTCAAGGGTCAGTTCGGCGGTGGCGCTGGTCAGGTCGGCATCGACCTTCAGGGCTTTCAGGCTGCCGACCTGGATGCCCTTGTACATCACTGGCGTATGCCCGGCCTGCAAGCCTTCGAAATCGCTGAGCTTGACCTTGACCCGGATACCGGCCTGGGCGGCGTCGAAGTCTTCGTAGAGGCGAAACGGCAGGCTCGGATCGGTTGGCGGGCTGTCCTTGCGATTCTCCGGAGTGGCGAAGGCAATACCACCGGCGACGATGCTGGCCAGGGATTCGCTGCGGATCTTCAGCCCGCTCAGGTTGGCGTCGACACTGATCCCGCTGGCATTCCAGAAGCGCGTGTGCTTGCGCACCAGGCTGGCGTAGGTCGGCTCGATGTAGACCTTGAGTTCGACGGTGCTCTGGTCTTCGGAGAGCAGGTAGCTCTTGATCTGGCCGACCTGGATCTGTTTGTAGAACACCGGACTGCCACGGGTCAGCGAACCCAGGCGCTCGGCCTTGATGGTCAGGTGCAGGCCGGGCTTGGCATCGGACAGGGGCGGCTCCTCGACCAGCGCGGTGAACTTGCGGGTCGGCTCGCCACCTTCTCCCGGGCTGACGGCGATGTAGTTGCCCGAGACCAGGGTTTCCAGGCCGGTGATACCGGCCAGGCTGACACTAGGCTTGACCAGCCAGAAGCGCGTGTTGGTCTTCAGGTACTGCTCGACATCCTTGCTCATCTCGACGGTGGCGACCACGCCCTTGGAGCTGCCTTCATCATCCAGTTCCAGGGACTTGACCTTGCCCACGGGCATGCCTTTGTAGAACACCTCGGTCTTGTTGGCCTGGACGCCTTCGCCGCTTTCAAAGCGTAGCTGGATCAGGATCCCGGTCTCGCTGTAGGCGCGCCAGCCCAGCCAGCCACCAATGACCAGGGCAATCAGGGGCAGCACCCAGATGGCCGACCAGTTGGAAGCCGGTCGGGTTTTGGCAGTAGGCAAATCACTCATGGTCGTCGTCCGACTCCGTGTTGTCCCAGATCAGTCGGGGATCGAAGGTTATCGCAGCCATCATGGTGAGGATCACCACGCTGGCAAAGGCGACCGCACCGAGGTTGGCTTCGATGCTGGCCAGCCGGCCAAAGTTGACCACCGCCACCAGGATGGCGATGACGAAGATATCCAGCATCGACCAGCGGCCGATGAATTCGATGAAGCGATACATGACGATCCGCTGCCTAGCCGACAACGGTTGGTGGCGTTGCACCGAGAACAGCAGCAAGGCGATACCCACCAGCTTGAAGGTCGGCACCAGGATGCTGGCGACGAATACCACCGTGGCGATGGGGATCATGCCGTGCTGCACCAATTGGATGACACCCGACATGATGGTGCTGGGGCTGCCTTGGCCCAGGGCGCTGACCGTCATGATCGGCAGGACGTTGGCCGGGATATAGAGGATGGCCGCCGTGATCAGCAATGCCCAGGTCCGCAGGATGCTGTTGGGACGACGGGCATGGACCTTGGCTCCACAACGTGTGCAGGTCTGGCTGTGACTGTCGGCCTGCTGCCGGTTCAACTCATGGCATTCGGTACAAATCAGGATGCCCGCATCAATCGCCCGCATGTACGTCTTCTCCAGATAACGCCTGCCAGACCTGGTGTGGCGACATCACCACTTCCAGCCAGACCTGGATCAACAGCAACGCGATAAAGCACACCAGGCCCAGGCCCACGGTAATGGACGCCATGTCGGCCAGCTTGACGATGGCTACCAGCACCCCCATGAGGTAGACCTCGAGCATGCCCCAGTCGCGCAGGTGGTGATAAATACGATAGAGCAACAGACCGTAGCTTCGACCGATGCACCAGCGAATGCTCAACAGGACCAGCAATTGGCAGATCAGCTTCAACAACGGGATGCCCATGCTGCAGAGGAACACCACCACTGCCACGCCTTGCATGCCCGTGTCGAACAGCCCTAGAACTCCACTCCAGACCGTATCGTCGGAAGACTGGCCCATGAGATCGAGCTGCATGATGGGCAGGAAATTGGCCGGCACATAGAGCAGCAAGGCGGCGATCACCAGGGCCAGGCTGCGTTGGACGACGTTGTGCCGGTGGGCATACAACTCGTAACCGCAACGCGGGCATTGGGCTTTTTCGCCATGGGCGAGTCTTGGCTTGCGCATCAGCAAGTCGCACTCATGGCAGGCGACCAGATCATCCAGCGGCAATTCCGACACCCCGGGGGTATCAACCGGATCCAGCATAGAGGGCTCGGGAATTGAGAAAAATAGCCACTATTCTAGTGTTCCGATTCGAAAATAACTGTGCAAATTTGTCCTCGAATCGGAATGTTTTTCGTCCGCGCAAAGACAAAACCCCAACTGCTTTCGCAATTGGGGTTTCGGAATTTAATCTTGACGATGACCT
>NZ_JBYSWT010000046.1:0-42213 GCF_058781435.1 Pseudomonas sp. FW507-12TSA | reverse complement strand
GGTTGGCGCTGCGCTCCAGCTCGCCGTAGGTCAGCTGTTGCTCACCGAAGATCACCGCCACCGCCTCGGGAGTTTCCCGGGCACGGTCGGCCACCAGCTCGTGCACCAGGCGCGTGGCCGGGAAGCCAGAATCGGTCCGATCCCAGAGCTGGATGATCTGCCGCTGCTCCGCCTCGTCCAGCAGGTTCAGCTGGCCGATGGCTTGTTGCTGGTCGGCGACCATCGCCTGCAGCAGGTTCTGCCAGTGGCGGGCCATACGCTCGATGGTCGAGGCCTCGAACAGGTCGGTGGCGTAGCCAAACGATGCCCAGATGTCATCGGCCGCCTCATTGATGTCGAGGTCCAGGTCGAAGTGCGCGGTCTGGCTGTCCCATTCCAGTGCTTCCAAGCGCAGCCCGGACGCCTGGCGCCTGGCACTGGCCAGGCGCGCCTGGGCCTGGTGGTTGAACATCACCTGGAACAGCGGGTTGAGGCTCAAGCTGCGCTCCGGCTGCAGCGCCTCCACCAGTTGCTCGAACGGCAGGTCCTGGTGGGCCTGGGCTTCCAGGGCCCGTTGCTTGACCTGCGCCAGCAACTGGTCGACGGTCATCTGCCCGTCGATATCGGCCTTGAGTACCTGGGTGTTGACGAAGAAACCGATCAGGCGCTCGACTTCCACCCGGTTGCGGTTGGCGATCGGCACCCCGACGCGGATGTCCTGCTGGCCGCTGTAGCGGTGCAGCAAGGTCTGGAACGAGGCCAGCAACAGCATGAACATCGTTACGCCTTCGCGCTGGGCCAAGGCTCGCAAGCCGCCAACCAAACGAGTATCCAGCGCCAGCTCCAGCCGCGCGCCACGATGGCTCTGTACCGCCGGACGCTGATGATCGGTGGGCAGTTCCAGCACGGGTTGTTCACCACCCAGCAGCCCACGCCAGTAGTCCAACTGGCGAGCCTTTTCCCCGGCCCCCATCCATTCGCGCTGCCAGGCGGCATAGTCGGCGTACTGGATCGGCAAGGCCGGCAGTTGCAGCTCTTCATTCAGGCTGTAGGCCGAATACAGCTGCACCAACTCATCGACCATCACCTGCATCGACCAACCATCGGAGACGATGTGGTGCTGGACCATGACCAGCACGTGGTCATCCTCGGCCAGGCGCAGCAACTGGACTCGCAACAAGGGCCCCTGTTGCAGATCGAAGGGACGCGCGATCAGGGCCTGAACCCGGGACTTGAGATTGTCTTCATCGGTATCGGCGCAAGCGATCTCGACCGAGGCCTGGGCACCAATGACCTGGACAGCTCGCTCACCGTCCTGGTGCAGATGGGTGCGCAGGCTCTCATGGCGCGCCACCAGGGTGTCGAAACTGCGCTGCAAGGCGGCACGATCCAGCAGGCCCTTCAAGCGCAGCGCGCTGGGCACATGGTAGGCCGAGCTTTCAGGCTCCAGCTGCCAGAGGAACCACTGGCGCTCCTGGGCATAGGACAGTGCCAACGGACGATCCCGATCGACCACGACCATCGCCGGAGCGGTGGACGCCAGCCCGGCGCTCGGCAAGGCGCCCACGAAGGCGTCCAAGCGTGGCTGTTCGAACAACGTCCTGAGAGGCACCTCAAGCCCGAGAACCTGGCGCAAGCGCGAGACCACCTGCATGGCCAGCAAGGAATGCCCGCCCAGTTCGAAGAAGTGATCGGTCAAGCCAACGCGCTCGACATCCAGGATCTGCGCCCAGATCGCCGCGACCTGCCGCTCGGTCTCACTCTGCGGAGCCACCCAGGCCTTATGTGCCTGGCTCATATCCGGGCGTGGCAATGCCGCACGATCCAGCTTGCCGTTGGGGTTCAACGGCATCCGCTCGAGGAATACCAAGTGCGCCGGCACCATGTAGTCCGGCAACTGCTCGCGCAATGCAACCTTGAGTTCATCGCCCGACACCTGTTGCGCGGCGGGCGACTCATGGACCTCGCTCGCCACCAGGTAAGCGACCAACTGGCCATCTGCAGCCAATACCACCGTTTCACGTACAGAGTCCTGGGCCAGCAAAAGCGCCTCGATCTCTCCCAGCTCGATGCGGAAGCCACGGATCTTCACCTGGTGGTCGATCCGCCCGGCATATTCGATCACCCCATCGGCGCGATAACGCGCCAGGTCGCCCGTACGGTACAAGCGCTCGCCAACCTCACCGAAGGGATCGGGAACGAAGCGCTCTGCCGTCAACAGTGGCCGTTGCAGGTAGGCCCGTGCCAACCCCCTGGCACTGCCGATGTACAGCTCGCCCACCACCCCCAGTGGGGCCAGGTTCAGGTCGCGGTCCAGGACATACAGGGCCCGGCCGGGAAGCGAACGACCAATGGGGCTGGCGGTGGCGCCAGTGATTTCATCGAGAGAAGAGCAATCGAGCACACTGGAAACCACAGTGGCCTCGGTCGGGCCATAGGTATTCAACAACCGCACATGCCCTGCGCCACTGCGAAGCCATTGGGCCGGGCCATCCAGCGGCATCGCCTCGCCACCGATGTGGATCTGCCGCAGGTTGCCGTAGGAACGCGCACCGGCCGCCTGGCAATCGAGCAGGAACAGGTTCCAGTAGGCTGTCGGCAGGTCCGCCAGGGTAATGCCCTGGGCCATGATTTCCTGGTACAGCCGGGCGCTGTCCCACAGCTCGGGACCACGCAGCACCACGCTCGCTCCCCGGGTCAAGGCTGGATACAGCTGCTCGACGAAACCATCGAAGTTCAATGTCGCGAACTGCAATACTCGATCGTCGCAGGCCAAGCGTGAATAGTCCGCGGCGATCTGCGCGAACTGGCTCAGGGCAGCATGGTTGATGGCCACGCCCTTGGGCTTGCCGGTCGATCCCGAGGTATAGATCACATAGGCCAGGCTGAGGGGATCGACCACCACTTGCGGATCGTTCACCGGACACTGCTGCAGACGCTGCCGGGCAAGGTCCAGGTCCAACACCGCCAGCTCCAGTGGCAACGGCAAGCGCTGGCGTAGGTGGGACTGGGTCAGGACCAGGCGCAGCTGGCTATCCTCGAGCATGTGCACCAGGCGCTCGCGTGGGTACTCCGGATCCAGAGGGACATAGGCACCGCCTGCCTTGAGCACCGCCAACAGGCTCACCACCATGGAGAAGGAACGCTCTACCGCCACGCCGACCAGCACTTCCGGGCCAACACCCTGCTCGATCAGGTAATGCGCCAGGCGGTTGGCCTCCTGGTTCAACTCGGCGTAGCTCATCGACTGTCCGTCGAGCATCAGGGCCAAGGCTGCGGGACGCAGCCCGGCCTGGACCTCGAACAGCCCATGGACACTGTTCGTGGCCGGCAAGGCGCCATCAGCGGCATTCCACTGCTCGAGCATGCGCTGCCGATCAGCGCCACCGACCAACTCCAACTCGCCGACCAGGCTCGCCGGCGCACTGGCCAAGGCTTGCAACATGGCTTGCCAGTCCCGGGCCAGGCGCTGCACGGTCGCGGTATCGAACAAGTCCGTGGCATAGGTCAGGGAAGCCCAGATGCCTTCGGCGGACTCAGAGGTATCCAGGCTCAGATCGAAGTGGGCCGTGTGGCTGTCCCACTCCAGGCCCTCCACTCGCAGCCCGGGCAACTGCTGCGGTCCAGCGGCGCCCGAAGCCTCGCTCTGATGGTTGTACATCACCTGGAACAGCGGGTTATGGCTCAGGCTGCGCTCCGGCTGCAGCGCTTCCACCAGTTGCTCGAACGGCAGGTCCTGGTGGGCCTGGGCCTCCAGGGCGCTGCGCTTGACCTGCTGCAATAGCTCGACGAAGGACATCCGGCCATCGATATCGGCCTTGAGCACCTGGGTGTTGACGAAGAAGCCGATCAAGCCCTCGGTCTCGACTCGGTTGCGGTTGGCGATCGGCACCCCGATGCGGATATCGGCCTGGCCACTGTAGCGATACAACAAGGCCTGGAACGAGGCCAACAACACCATGAACAGCGTCACGCCTTCACGTTGGGCCACGCCCTTGAGCTGCACGACCAAAGGCGCATCCAGCGCCAGGTCCAGGCGCGCGCCACGATGGCTTTGCGTAGCCGGCCGCGGATGATCCAGAGGCAGTTCCAGCACCGGCTGCACCTGGCCCAATTGGCCACGCCAGTACTCAAGTTGCCGCTGCTTCTCCCCGGCCTCCATCCAGTTGCGTTGCCAGGCCGCGTAATCGGCGTACTGGATCGGCAGCTCCGGCAGCTGCAACTCCTGCCCCTGGCTGTAGGCGGCATACAGCCGAACCAGCTCATCTACCATCACCTGCATCGACCAGGCATCGGCAACGATATGGTGCAGCACCAGCACCAGGACATGCTCATCTTCGGCCAGGCGCAACAGCTTGACCCGCAGCAGCGGGCCTTCGCGCAGGTCGAACGGTCGGGCGATCTCGGCCTCGATCCGCTCCTGCAACCGAGCGGCGTCGACCGCTGGCAAGACCTCGTACTCCACAGGTTGGGCGCTATTTTCCCCGACCACCTGGACGGCATGCAGGCCATCGATGGCGAATCGGGTGCGCAGGGTTTCATGACGTGCCGCCAGAGCATCGAAAGCTCGCTGCAAGGCGGTACGATCCAGCTGTCCCGTCAGGCGCAGCGCACCGGGAATATGGTAGGCAGCGCTTTGTGGCTCCAACTGCCAGAGGAACCACTGGCGTTCCTGGGCATAGGACAAGGCCGGAGGCTGATCGCGATCGATCCTGGCGATAGTCGCCATCTGCGCCCCGCCCTGCCCCAACGCCTGGACAAAGTCGCCCAGTACCGGTTGTTCGAACAGCGCCTTGAGGGCCACCTCGATACCCAGTGCCTGGCGCACCCGCGAGACCACGCGGGTGGCCAGCAGCGAATGGCCGCCCAACTCAAAGAAGTGGTCTTCGAGCCCGACCTGCTGCGCCCCGAGCACATCGGCCCAGATCGCCGCGACTTGCTGCTCTCTTTCGCTGACCGGTGCCACATGGCGTTTTTGCAGCAGGCTCGCATCGGGTTTGGGCAGGGCCTTGCGGTCCAGCTTGCCATTGGGGGTCAGTGGCATGCGCTCGAGGAAGATCAGGTAGGCCGGTACCATGTAGTCCGGCAAGGCCTCACGCATGGCCGCCTTGAACTGTTCGCGCAATGTCGCCTGGTCGGCTTCGGCAGTGACCTGGTGAGTCACCAGGTACGCAATCAGCCGATCATTGTCAGCCAGCACCGCTGCTTCGCGCACAGCGGGCTGCTCACGCAAGCACGCCTCGATCTCGCCCAGCTCGATACGGAAACCGCGCACCTTGACCTGGTGGTCGACCCGGCCGATGTACTCCACGATCCCCTCGGCGCGATAACGCGACAAGTCACCTGTGCGATAGACGCGCTCGCCGCTGGTGGAAAACGGATGGGGAACGAAGCGCTCGGCGGTCATCGCTGGGCGTTCGTGGTAGCCCCGAGCCAGGCCGACGCCACCGATCAACAGCTCGCCAGCCGCGCCCTGCGGGCAAGGAGTCAATCCACCGTCGAGGATGAACAGCGAGGTGTTGGCGATCGGCCGGCCAACGAAGGGCTGCGCCTCGACCAGCCGGTGGGCCGCCGACCAGATAGTGGTCTCGGTAGGCCCATACAGGTTCCAGACCGCGCCTTGCAGTTCGAGCATGCGCTTGGCCAGGTCGGCCGGCAGCGCCTCACCGCCACACAGGCACTTGATACCCCGCAGCATTGCGCTGGCACGCGGACTGTCCAGCAACATGCGCCAGGTCGATGGAGTCGCCTGCAAGACGCTGGCGCTGCGGGTTTGCAATAGATCGAGAATGGCCTCCGGGTCCAGGGCCAACTCCTTGTCCCCCAGGATCACGGTAGCGCCCGTAGTCAGCGGTACATAGAGCTCAAGGGCAAAAATATCGAAGGAGAAGGTGGTCAGCGACAACACCCGCGCATCGGCGCCAATCTCCAGGGTCGTGGCCATGCCACTGGTGAAACTGCTCAGCGCCTGGTGCCGCACCATCACACCCTTGGGCTTGCCGGTGGAACCGGAGGTGTAGATCACATAGGCCAGGTGCTCGGGTGAAAGGCTTACCTGTGGATTGTCCACCGGGCAGGTGGCATCGGCCTCGGCCTCCTCCACCAGCAATATCTGCAGTTGCGCTGGCTGAGGCAGACGCTGGCGCAGGTGCTGCTGGGTCAGCAACACCCGGGCCTTGCTGTCCTCGAGCATGTAGGCCAGACGATCGGCCGGGTATTGCGGGTCCAGCGGCACATAGGCGCCACCGGCCTTGAGCGTCGCCAACAGGCTGATGACCATTTGCGCGGAGCGCTCCACGCTCACCGCCACCAGCACATCCGGGCCGACGCCCATGGTGATCAGGCGATGGGCCACGCGGTTGGCGCGCTGGTTGAGCTCGGCATAGGTCAGGGACTGGTCGTCGAACTGCAGGGCCAGCGCCCCGGGACGTGCCAGGGCCAGGGCTTCGAAAAGCTGGTGCACCCCTTGCTCACGCGGATAGTCGAATTCGGTGGCATTCCATCCATGCACGATCCGCTGCCATTGCGCGTCGTCTAGCATGGGCAACTCATCGACGCGCAAAGAGGCGTTGGCCGCGACCGACTGCAGGAGGTTCTGCCAGTGTTGCAACAGGCGTTGCGCGGTTTCGCTGTGGAACAGGTCGCTGGCGTAGGTCAAGGACGCCAGCAGACCCTCGGCGGACTCCTGGGTATCCAGGTTGAGGTCGAATTGCGCGGTCTGGCTTTCCCACTCCAGGCTCTGCACCTGCAGCCCGGACACCGGACCGGCACCCTTGCCCCCACGGGCATCGGTCTGGTGGTTGAACATCACCTGGAACAACGGGTTGTGGCTCAGGCTACGTTCCGGCTGCAGGGCCTCCACCAACTGTTCGAACGGCAAGTCCTGGTGGGCCTGGGCCTCTATCGCGCGCTGCTTGACTTGTTGCAGCAACTGGACGAAGGACATCTGGCCATCGATATCGGCCTTGAGCACTTGGGTATTGACGAAGAAGCCGATCAGGCGCTCGGTTTCCACCCGGTTGCGGTTGGCGGTCGGTACGCCGACACGGATATCGGACTGGCCACTGTAGCGATACAGCAAGGTCTGGAACGAAGCCAGCAGCAACATGAACAGCGTCACGCCTTCGCGCTGGGCGACGGCCTTGAGCCTGGCGAACAACTCGCCCTCCAGCGTCATGTCCACTCGAGCGCCACGATGGCTCTGGATAGCGGGACGCGGATAGTCCAGGGGCAGTTCCAGAACCGGTTGCGTGCCACCCAACCGATCCAGCCAATACCCCAGCTGGCGCTCCTTCTCGCCAGCCTCCATCCAACTGCGCTGCCACAGCGCGTAGTCGGCGTACTGGATCGGCAACTCCGGCAGTTGCAGCTCGCGCCCCTGGGTGCAGGCGGCATACAGCTGC
Source organism: Pseudomonas sp. FW507-12TSA (assembly GCF_058781435.1). Classification (NCBI taxonomy): domain Bacteria; kingdom Pseudomonadati; phylum Pseudomonadota; class Gammaproteobacteria; order Pseudomonadales; family Pseudomonadaceae; genus Pseudomonas; species Pseudomonas sp. FW507-12TSA. Next base: position 34,831 of record NZ_JBYSWT010000046.1, on the reverse strand, counting down.
ACCAGCTCGTCGACCATCACCTGCATCGACCAGCCATCGGAGACGATATGGTGCTGGACCAGCACCAGGACATGCTCATCCTCGGCCAGGCGCAGCAGGCTCACGCGCAGCAATGGCCCCTGCTGCAGGTCGAAGGGACGCGCGATCTGTGCTTCCACCAGGCCCTGCAACCGCGCTTCGTCGGCATCGACCACCAGGATCTCGATGGGCATTTGCGGCCGGATGACCTGCAAGGTGTTGTCGCCATCCTGCTGCAGGCAAGTACGCAGGCTTTCATGGCGCGCCACCAGGGTATCGAAGCTGCGCTGCAATGCTGCCAGATCCAGCGGTCCAGTCAGGCGCAGCGCCCGAGGCACATGATATGCCGTACTCTCGGGCTCCAATTGCCAGAGAAACCACTGCCGCTCCTGGGCATAAGAGAGTCGTAGCGGTTCATCCTGCTGGCGCTTGAAAAGCGGGGCGATCTCGAACAGGTTGATGCCTTGCTGTTTGAGCAGTACCGCCAACGCTTTCTTTTCTTGCGCAGAAAGAGAACCCACCGACTCGATTAATGCTTGCACGCCACGCCCCTCAGGAAGTCAATTTATCCAAATCTTCTGCTGATAGACGTTTGAGGGCCTCCAGGGATTTAGCCAATGCATCCTGCACCGGCGAAATATTTGTCTGCTGCGCTGCGACATGGGCACAGAACTCGACCAGGGTCGGTGTGGTGAAGATCGACTTGACGTCGATCTCGCTGTGCAGCTGCTCGCGCAATCGCACCACCACTTGCGTGGCCAGCAACGAGTGTCCGCCCAACTCGAAGAAGTTGTCCTTCAAGCCGACGCGCTCCACTTCCAGTACCTGCGCCCAGATCTGCGCAACCTGCTGCTCCAGCGCGCTCTGCGGTGCCACGTACTCCCGTGCCTGCAAGCTGGCATCGGGCTTGGGCAGGACCTTGCGGTCCAGCTTGCCGTTGGGGCTCAGCGGCATCTGCTCCAACACCACCCACTGCGCCGGCACCATGTAGTCCGGCAGGTGCGCGGCCAGGTGGGCACTCAGTACTTCGCGCCAGTCTTCGCCCGCGCCTTCCAGCACCAGGTAACCCACCAGGTGCTGGTTATCCACCGCCAGTACCGCGGCCTCGCGCACACGCTCGTGCTCCAGCAGTCGCGCTTCGATCTCGCCCAACTCGATGCGCAGGCCTCGCAGCTTGACCTGGTGGTCGATACGCCCGGCGTATTCGATCACCCCGTCTTCGCGATAACGCGCCAGGTCGCCGGTACGATAAAGGCGCTCGCCGGCCACGAACGGATGGGCCACGAAGCGTTCGGCGCTCAAGGCCGGACGACGATGGTAACCACGGGCCAGGCCCACGCCACCCAGGTACAGCTCGCCCAGCACACCCACCGGCACCGGTTCGAAGTTGCTGTCCAGGATGTAGCAGCCCAGGTTGGCGATCGGCCGGCCGATCGGCACACCGTCGCGGCCTTCATCGACACAGGTCCAGTGGGTCACATCGATTGCCGCTTCGGTCGGGCCATACAGGTTGTACAACCCGGCCTTTGGCAACTTGGCGAACACTTGCTGCTGGGCATCCACCGGCAATGCTTCGCCGCTGCAAACGATGCGTTGCAGGCTGGTGCACGAACCCACATCACGATCCTGCAGGAAGGCCTGCAGCATCGACGGTACGAAGTGCAGGGTCGTGACCTGCTCGCTGTTGATCAGGCTGACCAAGCGGGCTGGATCACGATGATCCCCCGGCGCCGCCACCACCAGCCGCGCGCCGGTCATCAGCGGCCAGAAGAACTCCCATACCGAGACATCGAAGCTGAACGGGGTCTTTTGCAAGACCGTGTCGCCAGCACCCAGGGCATAAGCCTCCTGCATCCAGCACAGGCGGTTGAGCAGCGCCGAATGCCGGTTGCCGGCGCCCTTGGGCTGGCCGGTGGAGCCGGAGGTGTAGATCACGTAAGCCAGGTTCTCACCGCCCAGGGCGATCTGCGGATTTTCTTCGCTGTAACCCGCCAGGCTGGCTTCGAGCTGATCCAGGGCCAGACATTCCACCTCACCGCCAAGTGGCAGCTGCTCCAGCAAATGCGCCTGGGTCAGCAGCAGTTTCACGCCGCTGTCTTCGAGCATGTAGGCCAGACGTTCGCGTGGGTATTCCGGGTCCAGCGGCACATAGGCGCCACCGGCCTTGAGTACCGCCAGCAGGCCCACCACCATTTCGATCGAGCGCTCCACCGCCAGCCCCACCAGCACATCCGGCCCGACCCCGGCCTGGATCAGGCGATGGGCCAGGCGGTTGGCCCGGCGGTTGAGTTCGGCATAGCTCAGGCGCTGCTGACCAAAGACCAGGGCCGGGGCTTCGGGAGCCAGGGCCACCTGTTCCTCGATCAACTGGTGCACCTGGCGTTGCAGCGGGTAGTCGCGCTCGGTGGCGTTCCATTGCTCCAGCACCTGGCGCCGCTCGGCAAGGTCGAGCATCGGCAGCTCACCCAGGCTCCGGGTACTGTCGGCCAGCATACCCAGCAGCAGGTTGGTCAGGTGCCGACCATAGGACTCCACGCTTTGCGCGGTGAAACTGGCCCGGGCGAAGCTGAATTGCAATGACAGTGTCTCGCCAAGGTCCACCAGCAGGGTCAAGGGATAGCTGGTCTGCTCGTGCGCCTGAGGCACACCAAAGCCGATACCGCTGCCGCCCTGCTCCAGCGCCTTGGATACCGGGTAGTTCTCGAACACCAGGATATTGTCGAACAGTGCTTCGCCACCCTGGCTGGCCCAGCGCTGGATGTCGTACAACGCGGTGTGTTCATGTTCGCGCAGGGCCAGGTTGCGCTCCTGCACATCCTGCAGCCACTGCGCCACCGAACGCTGGGCATCGACGGCGCAAATCACTGGCAAGGTATTGATGAACAAACCGATTTGCTGCTCGATCCCGGCCAATTCAGCCGGGCGACCGGCCACGGTGGCGCCGAAGGTCACCACCGACTGCCCGCTATGGCGTTGCAGCAGGATCAGCCAGGCTGCCTGGATCAAGGTGTTGAGGGTGACTTTCTGGCTGCGGGCGAAAGCTTCCAGGCGTCCGGTCAGCTCGGCATCCAGGGCCCAGCGGTACTCGCCATGGCCCTGTGCAGCCAAGGGCAGGTTGCTGCCCAAGCGCGTCGGTGCCGGCAACTGGCTCAACTGCTCGCGCCAGAAGGCCTCGGTCGCCTTGGCATCCCGTTGTTGCAACCAGCCGATGTAGTCGCGATAGCGGCCACTGGCCTCCGGCACCGCTACGCCGGCATAGCGTTGCAATACTTCACCAAACAACCGCGAATTGCTCCAACCGTCCATGAGGATGTGATGGTTGGTGTAGATCAGCTCATGGCGCTGCTCACCCGTACGCACCAGCAGCACTCGCACCAGGGGCGCCCGGGCCAGGTCGAAACCCTGGCGACGCTGGGCTTGCTGCAGGTTCTGCAGCTCTTGTTCGAGCTCGGGCATGGCGCGCCAATCGAGTTCTTCGATCGGCAGGCTGGCCTGGCGATAGACCACCTGGCACGGCCATTCCAGCTGGCCTTGCCAGAAGTAGCCGCTGCGCAGCACTTCCTGGGCCTGCACCGTGGCCTGCCAGGCCTGTCGGAAACGGCTCACATCCAGGTTGTCGACCGTGACCCGGATCTGGTTGATGTAGTCGCCCGCCGTCTGCTCGTACAGGGTATGGAACAACATGCCCTGCTGCATTGGCGACAGGGCATAGATGTCCTCGATGTCGCTAGCCACCAGGGGCAGGGACTCGAGCTGGGGCTGGGTCAGCCTGGCCAGGGGGAAGTCCGAAGCGGTGACGCCAACGTTACCCGGAGTGCAGCAGTGCTCCACCAGGGCCGCCAGTTCGCGGGCATAGTCCTGGCTCAACTGTTCGATCACCGCTTCATCGAACATCAGCGGGCTGAAGGTCCAGCTCATATGCAACTCGCCGCCATATACCTGGCCGTTGAGGGTCAGCCAGTTACCCAGCGCGGCCTCGGGGCTCTGCTCGGCGCCGGTGCTTTCCGCCGCCGGGGTGAACAGGCCGTCTGGCTGGTCGAAGCTGCCATCGACCTGCCCCAGGTAGTTGAAGGTGATGCGCGGCACCGGCAACAGGCTGAAGGCCTGGCGGGTCTGCTCGTCCCCGAGGTAGCGCAAGGCACCAAAACCCAGGCCCTTGTTCGGCACAGCGCGCAGCTGCTCCTTGACCTGCTTGATCGAGCCCGCCAGGTCGGCGGCCGGGGTCAGGCGCACCGGGAACAGGCTGGTGAACCAGCCCAGGGTGCGCGTCAGGTCCAGGTCCTCGAACAGCTCCTCGCGGCCGTGGCCCTCGAGCTGGACCAGGCTGGAGGCATGACCGGTCCAGCGGCAGATCACCCGGGCCAGGGCCGTCAGCAGCAGGTCGTTGATCTGTGTCCGATAGGCCGTGGGCGCCTGCTGCAGCAGTTGCCGGGTACGCTGCGCATCGAGCTGGCTGACCAGGGTCCGGGCCAGGCGTCCCGGACGAGCGCCCCGGGGATCGCGGCACGGCAATTCGGCACTCACGCCCTGCAACTGTTGCTGCCAGTAGTCTTGTTCCTGGTGCATCGCGGCGCTGCGGGCATGGGCTTGCAGGCGCTCGGCCCAGGTCTTGAACGCCGACGTCTTGGCCGGCAACCGCTGCTGGCGACCCTCGACCGACTGCTGATAAAGGTTCTGCAAATCTTCGAGGAAGATCCGCCAGGAAACGCCATCCACCACCAGGTGGTGCATGACCAGCAACAGTCGCTGGCTGCCATCGGGCAACTCAGCCAGCACCGCCCGCAACAACCGGCCCTGTTGCAGATCGAGGCTGCGCTGGGCGCGTTCGCACAGCTCTTGCAGCTCATCGGCAGTCTCCAGGCGGGCCTGCCAGAGCAAGGTCGTTGCCACAGCATCATGCCGGGCCTTCCAGCCGTCAGGCTGCGGGTTGAAGCTCAGGCGCAGCACATCGTGATGCACCACCAGCGCCTGGAGTGCCGCTTCCAACAGGTCCGCGCGCACCGGTTGGCGCGGCGTCAACAGCAAGGACTGGTTCCAGTGATGCCGATCCGGCAGGTCCATGGCGAAAAACAGCTGCTGGAAAGGCAGCAATGGTGTCTCGCCCTGCACCGGCCCCTGGTCGATCACCTGCACGGCCTGCAACTGGGCCACCCGCGCCAGGCTGCGCACGGTCTGGTGCTGGAACAACGCCTTGGGGGTGAAGTGGATCCCGGCCGCCCGGGCCCGGCTGACCACCTGGATCGAGATGATCGAATCGCCGCCACGCTCGAAGAAGTTATCGTTCAGGCCCACCTGCTCGATACCCAGCACCTCGGCCCAGATCGCGGCGATCTGCTGCTCCAAAAGACTTTGTGGAGCCTCATAGGCTTGGGCGGACTGCGCCTTGTCCGGCTTGGGCAAAGCCTTGCGATCCAGCTTGCCGTTGGGGCTCAGCGGCATCTGCTCCAGCACCACCCACTGCGCCGGCACCATGTAGTCCGGCAGGTGCGCGGCCAGGTGGACACTCAGCACTTCGCGCCAGTCTTCGCCCGCGCCGTCCAGCACCAGGTAACCCACCAGGTGCTGGTTATCCACCGCCAGTACCGCGGCCTCACGTACCCGCTCGTGCTCCAGCAGTCGCGCTTCGATCTCGCCCAACTCGATGCGCAGGCCTCGCAGCTTGACCTGGTGGTCGATACGCCCGGCGTATTCGATCACCCCGTCTTCGCGATAACGCGCCAGGTCACCGGTACGATAAAGGCGCTCGCCGGCCACGAACGGATGGGCCACGAAGCGTTCGGCGCTCAAGGCCGGACGACGATGGTAACCACGGGCCAGGCCCACGCCACCCAGGTACAGCTCGCCCAGCACACCCACCGGCACCGGTTCGAAGTTGCTGTCCAGGATGTAGCAGCCCAGGTTGGCGATCGGCCGGCCGATCGGCACGCCATCGCGGCCTTCATCGACACAGGTCCAGTGGGTCACGTCGATCGCGGCCTCGGTCGGGCCATACAGGTTGTACAACCCGGCCTTTGGCAACTTGGCGAACACTTGCTGCTGGGCATCCACCGGCAATGCTTCGCCGCTGCAAACGATGCGTTGCAGGCTGGTGCACGAACCCACATCACGATCCTGCAGGAAGGCCTGCAGCATCGACGGCACGAAGTGCAGGGTCGTGACCTGCTCGCTATTGATCAGGCTGACCAACCGGGCCGGGTCGCGATGATCCCCCGGCGCCGCCACCACCAGCCGCGCGCCCGTCATCAGCGGCCAGAAGAACTCCCACACCGAAACGTCGAAGCTGAACGGGGTCTTCTGCAGGACCGTGTCGCCAGCCCCCAGGCCATAGGCCTCCTGCATCCAGCACAGCCGGTTGAGCAGCGCCGAATGCCGGTTGCCGGCGCCCTTGGGCTGGCCGGTGGAGCCGGAGGTGTAGATCACGTAGGCGAGGTTCTCACCGTCCAGGGCGATCTGCGGATTTTCTTCGCTGTAGTGCTCCAGCCACGCTTCCCCCTGCTCCAGCGCCAGGCTGGACAGCCCCTGGGGAATCGGCAGCTGCTCCAGCAGATGCGCGTGGGTCAGCAGCAGTTTCACGCCACTGTCTTCGAGCATGTAGGCCAGACGTTCGCGCGGGTATTCCGGGTCCAACGGCACATAGGCACCACCGGCCTTGAGTACCGCCAGCAGGCCCACCACCATTTCGATCGAGCGCTCCACCGCCAGCCCCACCAGCACATCCGGGCCGACCCCGGCCTGGATCAGGCGATGGGCCAAGCGGTTGGCCCGGCGGTTGAGTTCGGCATAGCTCAGGCGCTGCTGACCAAAGACCAGGGCCGGGGCTTCGGGAGCCAGGGCTACCTGTTCCTCGATCAACTGGTGCACCTGGCATTGCAGCGGGTAGTCGCGCTCGGTGGCGTTCCACTGATGAACGATGCGCTGGCGCTCTTCAGCCTCCAGCAGGGCCAGGTCCTGTATCGGCAAAGTCGGATCGGCCACGGCCGAGCGCAGCAGGTTCTGCCAGTGGCGCGCCAGGCGCTCGATGCTCGCGTGGGTGAACAGGTCGGTGGCGTAGGTCAGGGAGGCCCAGATACCCTCGGCGGTTTCCTGGGTGTCCAGGCTCAGGTCGAACTGGGCGCTCTGGTTATCCCACTCCAGGCTGGCCACTCGCAGGCCGGGCAACTGCGTCTCGCCGGCGTCGGCCTGGGCATTGGCCTGGTGGTTGAACATCACCTGGAACAACGGGTTGTGGCTCAGGCTGCGCTCCGGTTGCAGCGCCTCGACCAACTGCTCGAACGGCAGGTCCTGGTGGGCCTGGGCTTCCAGCGCGCGGCGCTTGGCCTGCTGCAGAAGCTGCGCAAACGTCAGCTGCCCGTCGATATCGGCCTTGAGCACCTGGGTATTGACGAAGAAACCGATCAGGCGCTCGACTTCCACTCGGTTGCGGTTGGCGATCGGCACCCCGACGCGGATGTCCTGCTGGCCGCTGTGGCGATGCAACAAGGCCTGGAACGAGGCCAGCAGGACCATGAACAGGGTCACGCCCTCACGCTGGGCCAACCCCTTGAGTGCCGCTACCAGCCCTTGTTCCAGGGCCACATCCAGGCGTGCGCCACGGTAGCTCTGTTGTGCCGGGCGTGGATGATCGAACGGCAACTCCAGCACCGGCTGGACACCGCCGAGCAGCGCCAGCCAGTACTCCAGCTGCCGCGCCTTCTCCCCTGACTCCATCCAGCTGCGTTGCCACAGGGCGTAATCGGCATACTGGATCGCCAGGGCCGGCAACGCGCACTCCTGCCCCTGGCTGTAGGCGGCGTACAACTGCATCAGTTCCTGGACCATGACCTGCATCGACCAGCCATCGGACACGATGTGGTGCTGCACCAGCACCAGCACGTGCTCTTCTTCACCCAGGTGCAGCAGACTGGCCCGCAGCAATGGGCCTTGCAGCAGGTCGAAAGGCCGGGCCATTTCCTCCTCGACCCGTTCCTTGAGGCGGGCTTCGTCGATCGGCTCCAGGACGATCTCGATCGAAGCCTGGGCCAGCACCTGCTGGGTCATGCGATCGTCTTGCAGGTGCAGGCGGGTGCGCAGGCTTTCGTGACGCGCGACCAGGCTATCGAAGCTGCGCTGCAAGGCCGCGATGTCCAGGCGTCCGCTCAGGCGCAATGCACCGGGCACATGATAGGCGGCACTGTCGGGCTCCAACTGCCAGAGAAACCACTGGCGCTCCTGGGCATAGGACAGCGGCAGGTTGTCGTTGCTTTCGCGAACGGAGGCGATGGGCAGTTGGGCGAAGCTCATGCCACGGCTTTGCAGGCGCTGGTAGAACTGCTTGCGCTGCTCCAGAGGCAGTCGAAGAAAGCGCGATACCAGATCGATGTTTGGGTTGGAAAGCATGGTTCAAATCGCCTCTAGTTCGCTCAAGAATTCACGAAGATCATCAAAATCAGCCGCACTGCCAGCGCGACAAACGCTGGCGGCCTCGACATAGGCCCGCAAGGATTCGGTCTGGAACACTTCCACCAGTGGCACTTCCAGGCCCAGCTCGGCCTGGACCCTGGAGGTGATCTGGATCGCCAGCAGGGAATGGCCGCCCACTTCGAAGAAGTTGTCGTTGAGCCCTACCTGCGGCAGGCGCAGGACCTCGGCCCAGATCGCCGCGATCTGTTGCTCCAGTTCGCTCTGCGGGGCCACGTAGGCCTGCTGCAGCTGGCTGGCGTCCGGTTGTGGCAGGCCCTTGCGGTCCAGCTTGCCGTTGGGGGTCAAGGGCATCTGCGCCAGGAACATCAGGTGGGTGGGCACCATGTAGTCCGGCATGCGCGCCTTGAGGGCACGGCGCACGGCGTCCCGGGCACTGGCCTGGGCATTGGCATCGTCGACCAGGACCGGATCGAACATCACCAGGTAACCCACCAGTTGCTTGCCGGTCGGCCCGTCCTGGGCCACCACCACCGCTTCCCGCACGGCCTCCTGCTCACGCAGGCGCGCCTCGATCTCGCCCAGTTCGATACGGAAGCCGCGGATCTTCACCTGGTGGTCGACCCGGCCCAGGTAGTCCACCACCCCATCGGGGCGGCCACGGGTCAGGTCGCCACTGCGGTACACCCGGCTGCCCGGCGCGCCGAACGGATCGGGCACGAAGCGTTCGGCCGTCAGAGCCGGACGCTCCAGGTAACCCCGGGCCACGCCTTCGCCGCCCAGGTACAACTCACCCGCCACACCGATCGGTTGCAGGTTCAACTCGGCGTCCAGCACATAACCGCTGCGGTTGCCCAGCAGCGTGCCGATCGGGGCGTAGGCCGCACCGCATGGATCGTCCTTGCTCGCCTTCCACAGCAGCGGCGTGACCACGGTTTCGGTGGGGCCATAGCCGTTGAACAGGTAGGTCGGACGCAGTGCCCGCCAGGCCAGGTCGTAGCTGGCCTGGGCCACCGCATCACCACCGAAGCAGTACACCCTTACCGCCGGTGGGTTACCGTCGCGCTCGGCGTGTTCGGCCAGCTGCTGCAGGTACACCGGCGGGAACACCCCTACGGTCACGCCGTGGCGATGCATCTGGGCGTAGGTCTGCTCCGGCAGCCACAGGTTGTCGTCGCGAATCAGCACCCGCGCACCGTTGATCAGCGGGTGCATCCAGCCTTCATGGGAGCCGTCGAAGGCGAACGACATGAAGTGCAGCTCGCAATCGGCCGCGGTCATTTCGTAGCGCTCGCCGGTGGCGATGATGTGCGCCACCAGCGGCCCGTGGGACACCGCCACGCCCTTGGGCAGGCCGGTGGAACCGGAGGTGTAGATCACATACGCCAGGTTGTCACCGTCCAGCGTCACGTGCGGGGCGCTGTCGTCGTCACCACTCCACTGCTCGGTACGGTCCACCGCCAGGCTCTCCAGGCCTTCCGGCAGGGGCAGGCGCTGTTGCACCGCCGAGTGGGTCAGCAGCAGTTGCGCGCGGCTGTCCTGCATCATGTACAGCAGGCGGTCCTCGGGGTATTCCACGTCCAGCGGCACGTACACGCCACCGGATTTCAGCACCGCCAGGAACGCCACCATGATCTCCGCGCTGCGCGGCATGGCGATCGCCACCCGCACTTCCGGGCCCACGCCACGGGCGATCAAGGCCCGGGCCAGGCGGTTGGCGCTGCGCTCCAGCTCGCCGTAGGTCAGCTGTTGCTCACCGAAGATCACCGCCACCGCCTCGGGAGTTTCCTGGGCACGGTCGGCCACCAGCTCGTGCACCAGGCGCGTGGCCGGGAAGCCAGAATCGGTCCGATCCCAGAGCTGGATGATCTGCCGCTGCTCCGCTTCGTCCAGCAGGTTCAACTGGCCGATGGCTTGCTGCTGGTCGGCGACCATCGCCTGCAGCAGGTTCTGCCAGTGGCGGGCCATGCGCTCGATGGTCGAGGCCTCGAACAGGTCGGTGGCGTAGCTCAGCGAGGCATGCAACTGCTGCTGGGATTCTTCGATATCCAGGACCAGGTCGAACTGCGCCGCGGTTTCATCCCAGGTCACCGGGCTGATGTCCAGCCCCGGCAAACGCTGCAAATGATTGCCTGCCTGGCTGATGTGATGGTTGAACACCACCTGGAACAGCGGGTTGAGGCTCAAGCTGCGCTCCGGCTGCAGCGCCTCCACCAGTTGCTCGAACGGCAGGTCTTGGTGGGCCTGGGCTTCCAGGGCCCGTTGCTTGACCTGCGCCAGCAACTGGTCGACGGTCATCTGCCCGTCGATATCGGCCTTGAGTACCTGGGTGTTGACGAAGAAACCGATCAGGCGCTCGGTCTCTACCCGGTTGCGGTTGGCGATCGGCACCCCGACGCGGATGTCCTGCTGGCCGCTGTAGCGATGCAGCAGGGCCTGGTAGGACGCCAACAACAGCATGAACAGGGTCACGCCACGGACCTTGGCCAGGTCCTTGAGCTCATCCACCAGGGCAGCGGGTAGCGGTATCGACAGGCGAGCACCACGATGGCTCGGCAAGGCCGGGCGCTGATGGTCGAACGGCAACTCCAGCACCGGCTGCTGCCCACCGAGCATGTCACGCCAGTAGCCGAGCTGACGGGCCTTTTCGCCGGCCTCCATCCAGTCGCGCTGCCAGGCGGCGTAGTCGGCGTACTGGATCGGCAAGGCCGGCAGTTGCAGCTCTTCCCCCAGGCTGTAGGCCGAATACAGCTGCACCAGCTCTTCGATCATCACTTGCATCGACCAGCCATCGGAGACGATGTGATGCTTGACCAGCACCAGCACATGGTCATCTTCGGCCAGGCGCAACACGTTGGCTCGCAACAATGGGCCTTGGCGCAAGTCGAACGGCTGGGCGATCTGCGCCTCCACCAGGGATTTGAGGCGCGACTCATCGGCCTCGACCACCCCCAGCTCGAACCGCGCCTGGGCTTCGATCACCTGGACGGCGCGCTGGCCATCCTGCTGCAAGCGGGTGCGCAGGCTTTCATGGCGCGCCACCAGGGTATCGAAACTGCGCTGCAACGCAGCCAGATCCAGCTGGCCCTTCAGGCGCAGTGCGCTGGGCACATGGTAGGCGGCACTGGTCGGGTCCAGCTGCCAGAGGAACCATTGGCGCTCCTGGGCGTAGGACAAGGCCAGCGGTTGCGCCCGGTCCACCGGCAGGATCGCCGGGGCCGAGGCGTCGACAGCGCCCAGGGCGCCGACGAAATCGGCCAGCACCGGATGCTCGAACAGGGTCTTGAGGCTGACCTCGATACCCAGGCCATGTCGCACTCGGGACACCATCTGGGTGGCCAGCAGCGAGTGGCCGCCCATCTCGAAGAAATGATCGCCGAGGCCGACCCGCTCGGCACCCAGGACCTGGGACCAGATAGCCGCCACCTGCTGCTGTAGCTCGGTGACCGGAGCGATCCAGTTGGCCAGCGCCTGGCTGGCATCGGGCTTGGGCAGCGCCGCGCGATCGAGCTTGCCGTTGGGGCTCATGGGCAGGCGCTCCAGGAACAACAGGTGCCCCGGCACCATGTAATCCGGCAGTTCTGCACGCAGGCTCGCCTTCAACTGCTCGCGCAACGGCTCTTGCTGTTGCTCGGACAAAGCCTGGCTGGCCACCACATAAGCGACCAGCTGGTTATCGGCGGCGACCACCAGGGCTTCGCGCACACTGGCCTGGGCCAGCAGGCGTGCCTCGATTTCCCCCAGCTCGATACGGAAACCACGCACCTTGACCTGATGGTCGATCCGTCCGATGTACTCGATCACCCCGTCGGCCCGGTAGCGTGCCAGGTCGCCGGTACGGTACAGGCGCCCGGCCCCGTCTGCGGCGAACGGATCGGGAATGAAGCGCTCGGCGGTGAGTTCGGGACGCTGGAAGTAACCACGGGCCAGCAATGGCCCGCCAATCACCAATTCACCGGCCACACCCACCGGCACCGGGTTGAGGTTGGCATCGAGCAAGTAGATGGCGCGACCGTCCAGTACCCGGCCAATGGGCATGACTGCCGGCAACGGCTCGCCACCCAAGACATAAGCAGCGCAGTCCAGAGCCGTGGCACTGACCGTGGTCTCGGTGGGGCCATAGGTGTTGAACAGCCTGACGTGGTCCAGGCCCGCCGCGCGCCAGGCATTGAGGCCTTCCGGCGGCATGGCTTCGCCGCCGATATGCACCTGGCGCAGGCGCCCGTAGTCGCGTGGGCCACGGTCGGCGAAGTCCCGTACCAGCAGGTACCAGTAGGCGGTGGTCAGGTCGGCCACGGTGATCTGGTGTTCGATCAATTGCTGGTAGAAGGTGTCGCTGTCCCACAGTTCGCCACCGCGCACCACGACCGCCGCACCGCAGCACAATGCCGGGTACAGCTGTTCGACGAAGGCGTCGAAGTTGAAGGTGCCGAATTGCAGGGCCCGGTCATCGGCCTTGAGCTCGAACAACTCGGTGATCACTTCCACATGCCGCGCCAGGGAGCCCAGGTCGATCCCGACTCCCTTGGGCCGGCCAGTGGAGCCGGAAGTGAACATCACATAGGCCAGGTTGCCCGGCTGTGAACGCACCGGCGGATTCTCGGCGCTGTAGGCGGCCAGCCAGTGTTCATCCTGCTCCAGGCAGATCAGCGGCAAGCCGGGGCTGATCGGCAATTGCTCCAGCAGCGGTTGCTGGGTCAACAGCAAGCCCAGGCCGCTGTCCTCGATCATGCACTGCAGGCGCTCGCGGGGGTATTTCGGGTCCAGCGGCACGTAGGCGCCACCGGCCTTGAGTACGGCCAGCAGGCCCACGACCATTTCCAGGGAACGATCCACCGCGACCCCGACCAGGGAATCGGCCCTCACCCCCAGCTCGATCAAGCGCTGGGCCAGGCGGTTGGCCCGCTGGTTGAGCTCGCCATAGGTCAGGCGGCGCTGGTCGAGGATCAGCGCCAGGCGCTCCGGTTGCATAGCCGCCTGCTGCTCGAACCGTTGCACTACGCTGGCCTGCGCCGGCCGCGAGGCATCGCGCGGATTCCAGGCCTGCAACAGGTGCCGTTGTTCCGACTCCGGCAGCAACGGCAAGGCCCCCAGGGCTTGCTCCGGCACCTCGAAAAAGCGCTGCAGCAGCGCTTGCAGGCAGGCCGCCAGACGCTGCACTGCCTGGCTGTCGAATTCGGCCTGGAGGTACTCCAGGTGCAGGCTCAAGCGTGCGCCGCCGTGCGCAGTCAGGGTCAACGGGTAGTTGGTGCGTTCCTGGCTCTTGACCTCGCTGAAGCGCAGGCCCTCGGCAGCGCCCTGCTCCAGGCTCTTGGCCACGGGGAAGTTCTCGAACACCACCAGGGTATCGAACAACGCCTCGCCGGCGGCCCCGGCCCAACGCTGGATATCGAACAACGGCGTGTGTTCGTGCTCGCGCATCTCCAGGTTCAGTGCCTGAACCTGGCGCAGCCAGTCGCCGACCGACTGCGCCGGATCCACATTGGCGATCAAGGGCAAGGTGTTGATGAACAGGCCGACTTGCTGCTCCACATCCGCCAACTGCGCCGGGCGTCCGGAGACCGTGACCCCGCAGGCCACGCTGGACTGGCCGGTATAACGCTGCAACAGCAACAGCCAGGCCGCTTGCACCAGGCTGTTGAGGGTCACCTGTTGAGCCCGGGCAAAGGCACCCAGGCGCCGGGTCTGCTCTTCATCCAGTTCACAGAGCAGTTGGCCGTATTCGCCCGTTGCCGGTTGCCCGCTCCTGGCCACGCTGCGAGCCAGGAAGGACGGCTCGTCCAGCTGTGCCAGGCGCTCGCGCCAGAACGCCTCGCCCAGCGCCGGGTCCTGGGCCTGCAACCAGGCGATGTGCTGGGCAAAACCGGCGCCTGCCGGCGCCAGCGGCTGGCCCTTGCAGGCTTGCAGTACTTCGTTGAGTACCAGGGCGTTACTCCAGCCATCCATGAGGATGTGATGGCTGGTGTACACCAGGTGCCAGCGGTCTTCATCGGTGCGCACCAGCACCACCCGCAGCAAGGGCGGACGAGCCAGTTCGAAACCTTGCTGGTGCTGCTCCAGGGCCAGGGCGTCGAGCGCCGCCTGCAAATCCGCACGAGTGCGCCAGTCATGCTCGATCAGCGGCAGCTCGACCTGGCGATAGACCACCTGCAGGGCCTGGCCCTGGTCCTCCTGCCAGACGAACCCGGTGCGCAGCATGTCATGGCGCCCCAGCACCTGCTCCCAGGCTTGCTGGAAGCGCGCCACGTCCAGGCCCTGGACATCGGCCCGCAACTGGCTGACATAGACGTCGCCCTGGCCTTGCTGGTACAGGCTGTGGAACAGCATGCCCTGCTGCATCGGCGACAGCGGATACACATCCTGCACCTCGCGGGACGCCAGGGCCAGGTCATCCAGCTGCTGCTGGGTGAGCCTTGCCAGGCTGACGTCAGACGGGGTCAAGGCGCCGTGGCTTGGGTCCAGGCAATGTTCGATCAAGGCCAGCAACTGCTCCTGGTAGTCATCCACCAGGCGCTGGATGGTCGAGGCGTCGAACATCTCACGGCTGAAGCCCCAGCTCAGGCTCAGCTCGCCACCGTAGACCTGGCCTTCGATCACCAGCCAGTTGGCCAGCGGCGCACCCGGGTCCTGGGTCTGCCCGGCCTTCTCGGCGGCCGGCACCAGCAGCGCCTGGGCATCGAACTGGCGGTCGAACTGCCCCAGGTAGTTGAAGGTGATGCGCGGTTGCGCCAGCTGCGCCATGGCTTCGCGGCTGGCGGTATCGCCCAGGTAGCGCAGCAGGCCGAAGCCCAGGCCCTTGTCCGGCACGGCGCGCAATTGCTCCTTGATGCCCTTGATCGCCGCCCCTGGCTCGTCGGCAGCGCGCAGGTACACCGGGAACAGGCTGGTGAACCAGCCGACGCTGCGGCTCAGGTCCAGGTCGCTGCCCTGGGTTTCCCGGCCGTGGCCTTCCAACTGCACCAGGGTGCCCTCGGCGCCGGTCCAACGACCGATGGTGCGGGCCAGGGCGGTGAGCAGCAGGTCGTTGATCTGGGTGCGATAAGCGCCCGCTGCCTGTTGCAGCAATTGCGCGGTGCGCTGGGCATCCAGGGTCAGGGTGATTTTCTGTTCATGACGGTTTTCCAGGGCGCCAGCCGGACGCTCGGCCGGCAGGTCGGCGACCTGGGCCGGGATCTGCGCCTGCCAGTAGGCCAGCTCGGCACTACGTTCCCCCGCCAGTTGCTGCAGGTGTGCGGACCAGGCCTGGTAGGAACTGGTACGTGGTGCGAGGGCCTGTTGCGGCTGGCTATACAGCTGCTGCAGGTCTTCCAGCAGTACGCGCCAGGACACCCCGTCCACCGCCCAGTGGTGGACCACCAGCAACAAGCGCTGGCTGCCGTCGGCCAGGTTGACCAGCATGCCGCGCAGCAATGGGCCTTGCTCCAGATCCAGGCTGCGCTGGGCAGCCTCGCACAGCTTGGTGAGTTGCTCCGCATCGCCCGCCTCACGCAGCCACAACAACTCACCGGGCTCCTCGGCATAGGCCTGCTGCCAGCCAGCGGCCACTTGGCGCACGCGCAAGCGCAGCGCATCGTGATGCCTGGCCAGGCGCGCCAGGGCTTCGGCCAGGCGCTGGGCATCCAGGGGCTGGCGGGCTTGCAGCAACAGCGACTGGTTCCAGTGCTGGCGCTGCGGTACCGCTTGTTCCATGAACCAGTGCTGTACCGGCGTCAGCGCCAGCTCGCCGCTGGCCGGGCCACTGTCCTGCTGGCCGAGGGCCACCGGCTTGGCCACCTGGGCCAGGCTACGCAGGGTCTGGTGCTGGAACAGGTCCCGTGGGCTGAGCGCCAGGCCAGCCTGGCGGGCGCGGCTGACCACCTGGATGGAAATGATCGAGTCGCCACCCAGGGCAAAGAAATTGTCATCCAGGCCGACCTGCTCCACCGTCAGCACCGCTCGCCAGATCTCGGCCAGGGTCTGCTCGGCCCCCTCGCGCGGCGCACTGTAAGGAGCCAGTTGCACCTCACCGACCTGGCTCAGCAGGGCCTTGCGATCGAGCTTGCCGTTGGCGGTCACGGGCATGCTGTCCAGCAGCACCCACTGCGCCGGCACCATGTAGTCCGGCAGGCTGCGGCCCAGGTGTGCGGCCAGTGCCTCGCGCCAGTCGGCGGCGGCCTCTTGCAGGACCAGGTAACCCACCAGTTGCTTGCCGTCCACCACCAGCACCGTGGCTTCGCGCACTTGCGGATGCTCCAGCAGGCGCGCCTCGATCTCGCCCAGCTCGATACGCAGGCCGCGCAACTTGACCTGGTGGTCCAGGCGCCCCAGATACTCGATCACGCCATCGGCGCGCTGGCGCACGCGGTCGCCGGTGCGATACAGGCGCGCGCCATCATGGAATGGGCAAGGGACGAAACGCTCGGCAGTCAACGCCGCACGCCGATGATAGCTGCGGGCCAGGCCGGCACCGCCCAGGTAGAGCTCGCCAGCGACCCCGGCAGGCACCGGCAGCAATTGTGCATCCAGCACATGGGTGCGCAGGTTGGCGATCGGCCGGCCGATCGGCACGCTATCGAGCCCCTCGTCGACACAGGTCCAGTGGGTTACGTCGATGGCTGCTTCGGTCGGGCCATACAGGTTGTACAAACCGACCTTGGGCAACTTGGCGAACACCTGCTGCTGGGCATCCATGGGCAAGGCTTCGCCACTGCAGACGATGCGCTTGAGGCTGGTACAGGCCGACACGCCGCTGTCGCGAATGAATGCCTGGAGCATCGAGGGCACGAAATGCAGGGTAGTGACCTGCTGCTCGGTAATGGTCCGGATCAGTCGTGCCGGTTCGCGATGGGCCCCGGGAGCGGCCACCACCAGGCGTGCCCCGGTCATCAGCGGCCAGAAGAACTCCCACACCGAGACGTCGAAGCTGAATGGGGTTTTCTGCAGCACCGCATCGCTGGCGTCCAGGCCATAGGCCTGTTGCATCCATTGCAGGCGGTTGACCAGCGCCGCGTGGCTGTTGCCGGCGCCCTTGGGCTTGCCGGTGGAGCCCGAGGTGTAGATCACGTACGCCAGGTTCAGCGGATCGACCAGTACCTCCAGCGGGCTGTCGCTGTAGGCATCGAGCCAGTCCGGCTCCTGGTCGAGGGTGATGATCCGGACCGTTTCGCCAGGCAGCGACGCCAGCAGCGAGCTCTGGCTGAGCAGCAGGCCGATGCCGCTGTCCTCGATCATGTAGGCCAGGCGGTCCTGGGGATACTCCGGGTCCAGGGGCACATAGGCTCCGCCGGCCTTGTGGATCGCCAGCAGCCCCACGACCATTTCGATGGATCGCTCGATACAGATCCCCACCAGTGTGTCGGCTGCCACCCCCTGCTCGCGCAACAAGCGCGCCAGCTGGTTGGCCCGGGCGTCCAACTCGCCATAGCTGAGCTGGCGCTCGCCGAACACCAGGGCACAGGCCTGCGGAGTACGCCCGGCCTGGGCCTCGATCAACTGGTGCATGCAGACTCCGCGAGGGTAGTCCACCGCGGTGCGGTTCCATTCATGCACCAGCAACTGCTGCTCCTGGACATCGAGCAGGGGCAGCTCGCCGATACGTTGCCCGGCATCCGCCAGCATGCCTTGCAGCAGGCTGGTCCAGTGGCGCGCCATGCGAGCGATGGTGGCCGCATCGAACAGGTCATCGGCATAGGTCAGCGCCGCATGCAACCTGCCGGATTTCTCGTAGGTATCCAGGGTCAAGTCGAACTGGGTGGTACGGCTTTGCCATTCCACCAACCCCAGCTCCAACCCGGAGGCGGTGTTCACCGTGGTGATATCGGCCACCTGAGGCTGGTGGTTGTACATCACCTGGAACAACGGCGTATGGCTCAAGCTGCGCTCCAGCTTGAAGGCCTCCACCAGTTGCTCGAACGGCAGGTCCTGGTGGGCCTGGGCCCCCAGGGCCGCCTCCTTGACTGCCTGCAACAGCTCGCTGACCCGGGTCTGGCCGGTGAGCTCGGTGCGCAGCACCTGGGTGTTGACGAAGAAGCCGATCAACCCCTCGACCTCGGCCCGGTTGCGGTTGGCGATGGGCACGCCGACGCGGATGTCGCACTGGCCGGTGTAGCGATGCAACAGCACATTGAAGGCCCCGAGCAGGAGCATGAACAGGGTGACGTTGTGCTGTTTCGCCAGGGCGCGCAACTGCTCGGCCAAGGCCGGCTCCACGGCGAACTCATAGCGAGTCCCACGGTAGCTGGGCACCGCCGGGCGTGGATGGTCGGTGGGCAGCTCCAATACCGGATGCTCATCGCCCAGGCGGGCCTGCCAATACTCCAGCTGACGCGCCTGCTCCCCCGCCTCCAGCCAGCGCCGCTGCCACAGGGCATAATCGCTGTACTGGATCGGCAATGCCGACAATTGCGGCGCCTCGCCGCGCTCGAAGGCGTCGTAGCAACGGATGAATTCATCGATCAGCACGTTCATCGACCAGCCATCGGACACGATGTGGTGCAGGGTCAGCAACAGCACATGGTCCTGGTCCGCGAGCTTGAGCAGCTTGATCCGCAACAGCGGTCCCTGGCCCAGATCGAACGGCAGCAACGACTGGCGCTGGGCCTCGGCAGCCACCGCCTGCTCGCGCAAGGCTGCATCCGTGGCACTCAGGTCCTGGTACTCCAACGGCAATGGGCTGTCGACCACCACCTGCTCCAGGCGGTCATCGGCGTGGCGCTTGAACAGGGTGCGCAGGGTTTCGTGGCGGGCGATCAGGTGGGCGAAGGCCTGCTCCAGCGCACCGCGATCCAGCTCGCCCTTGAGACGCACGGCACCCGGCAAGTTGTAGGCGCCGCTCTCGGGGTCCAACTGCCAGAGGAACCACATGCGCCGCTGGGCGTAGGACAGGTCCCAGCGATCATCCACGGCCACGTCGGCCGGAATCGGAAACAACGAAAAGTCGATGTTTTCATCCCGCAGGCCATCGAGGAACAACCGCCGCTTCTCCAGCGGCAGCTCGATAAAGCGGCGAGCAAGTTTCAGGGACTTTTCAGCGTTCATCGGGGTTCATCCGTACATGTTGGGTATCGAGCGAGAGCTCGGCTATCCCTACGAAACGGATGGGCGCCGGGAAAAATTAACCCTGCGCGCAGGCCCCGGATCGCCCCCTCAGCGGTAAATTCCACCCCCTGCGGCTCGTTAAATCAGGACCTTCTTTTTCATAAGGTCGCGATCATGTCCTCAGCCACTTCCCTGGCCAGCTCGCTGGCAAATGGCTTGCGCAAACTGGTAGGCGCAGGCGTCCAGTCACCTCGCAGTTACCGGGTGATCAACGTCGAGCTCAAGCAGCGCATCGACCTCAGCCCCTCCCTGGTACGCCTGGTATTCAGCGGCGAGGACATCGCCCAGGCCCGCACCCTGGCCCCGGACCAGCGCATCAAGCTGCTGTTTCCCGCCGCCGATGGCAGCCTGCCGCAGTTGCCGGTGGAGGGTGACTGGCATGCCGCGCGGCGCAAGCTGCCGAGCGAGCAGCAACCGCCGATGCGCACCTACACCATCCGCGAGCTGCGCCTGCAGCCGGCGGAACTGGACGTGGACTTCGTGTTGCACGGGGTCAACGGGCCGGCCTCGAGCTGGGCGACCTGCGCGCAACCTGGCGACCGCTTGCAGATGGTGGTGCCGAACAAGGCCTTCAGCGGCGACCCCGGCGGTTATGAATGGCAACCGCCGGCGGGCATCCGCAAGGTGCTGCTGATGGGCGATGAAACCGCCCTGCCGGCCATCGCCGGGATTCTCGATGAGCTCAAGGAGTATCCGGACTACCCGGATGTGCAGGTGTTCATCGAGGTACCCCACGAGAGCGACTGCATCGACCTGCATTGTCATCCACTGACCCGGCTGAGCTGGCTGCCCCGCGACATGCTCGACGCCCGCCATGGCGAGCCCCTGATCCACGCCGCCCGGGAGCTGGCCGAACTGCCGCCGCCCAGCGCCGGAAGGCGGCCGGTCAAGGCCGGGCGTGACGATGAAGAGCGGCCCTGGGAAACCGCAGCGCCGGCGGACAACCTGTTCTATGCCTGGGTGGCCGGGGAGTCGGCCACGGTGATGAGCATCCGCCGCCACCTGATCAACGAGCGCGGCCAGGAGCGGCGCAACCTGACCTTGATGGGCTACTGGCGCATGGGCACGTCCCTGGGCTGAGCCCTGCCCTGCCGGCTGTGCACCCTGCACAGCCGGCAACAGGGCTACAAGGACAGCGCGACGGGGGCCAGGTGACGGCGCCGGTGCACATCCAGGTGTCCCTTGACCAGGCTCAGCACCTTGGCTTCGTGTTCGTGGATGAAGAAATGCCCGCCGGCGAGCATGTCCACCGAGAACCCGCCATGGGTCTCCTTGCTCCAGCCGATCAACTGTTCGGTGGTGGCGCGATCGGCCTTGCCGCCCAGCACGTGCACCGGGCAATTGAGCAACGGACGCTGTACAGGCCGGAAGCGCCCGCACAACAGGAAGTCGGCCCGCAGGATCGGCAACGTCAGGCTCATCAGCTCCTGGTTGGCCAGCACTTCTTCGCTGGTGCCGTTGAGGGTGCGCAATTGCTCGATCAGTTGTGCATCGGTCTTGGGCTCGGCAAAACCGCGGTCGTATTCGGTGCGCAAGGTCGGCGCCGCGGTTCCCGAGGCGAACAGCGCCACCGGCTCCGGGCAACCCAGGGCCCGCAGGGCATGGGCCAGCTCGCAGGCCAGCAGGGCTCCCAGGCTATGGCCGAACAAGGCATAGGGTGGCCGCAACGTAGCCTGGATTTCCCCGGCCAGTTGCCTGGCCAGCTCGCGCATGTCGGTGTGCAGGGGTTCGGCGTAGCGGGCACCACGCCCGGGCAATTCCACCGGCGACAGCTGCAACCACTCCGGCAGCTTGCGCCGCCAGCGGCTGTAGACCATGGCGCTGGCTCCAGAGTACGGCAGGCATAGCAGGTTCAACTGGGTCACGGTTTTC
Organism: Pseudomonas sp. FW507-12TSA; assembly: GCF_058781435.1. Classification (NCBI taxonomy): domain Bacteria; kingdom Pseudomonadati; phylum Pseudomonadota; class Gammaproteobacteria; order Pseudomonadales; family Pseudomonadaceae; genus Pseudomonas; species Pseudomonas sp. FW507-12TSA. The sequence continues at coordinate 13,468 of NZ_JBYSWT010000046.1, read as the reverse complement.
CCTCGGCAGATGATCGGTCGGCAGCCCCTGCAAGACTGCCGCGCCAGCCAAGGCCGGGGAACGCTGGCTCCCGTGGCTGGCACTCTTTGCAGGGGCTCCAGAGAAACAACGCGGCGCAGCGGGGACAAATTAGTCCCTTGGTCGTTTCAGCGCAGGCTGCGATAGCTCTGCAGGGCCGCCACCAGCACCACCGCACCGCCAGCCAGGGCCAGCCAGAAGCCGCTGCGGGCGCCGAACTGGTCCACCAGGCCGCCGGCACCGGCGGCCCCCAGGGCCACGCCCACCCCCAGGCCGGTGACCAGCCAGGTCAGGCCCTCGGTCAGCTTGGCCGGCGGCACGATGCGCTCCACCAGGGCCATGGCGACGATCAGGGTCGGGGAGAAAAACAGCCCGGCGACGAACACCGCCAGCGACAAGCCGAGGATGTTGCCGGCCAGCAACAGCGGCAAGGTGGTCACCGCAGTGGCGATACCGCTGTACATGAACAGCCGGGGCAGCGGCGTGGCCAGTTTCAAGGCACCGAAGGCGATCCCCGCCAGGCACGAACCGGTGGCGTACATCGACAGCACGATGCTCGCCGCCGCCGGCTGGCCCTGTTGCTGGGCGAAGGCCACGCTGACCACATCCACCACGCCGACGATGACGCCCATGGCGGTCATCAGCAGCAACAGCAGGCGGATCTGCGCCGAACGGATGATCGAGCCCGAATGCTGTTCGTCATGGGCATGGACCGGCGGCTCGGTGGACTTCTGCACCACGAACAGCGCTACCCCCAGCGCCAGCATCAGCAGCGCCACCAGCGGCCCGGCCTCGGGAAACAGGCCGACGCTGAGACCGACCGAGATCGGCGGGCCGACGATGAAGCACACCTCGTCCAGCACCGATTCCAGGGCGTAGGCGGTCTGCAACTGCGGCTGGCCCCGGTACAGCTCGGTCCAGCGGGCCCGGACCATGGCCGACATGCTGGGCATGCAGCCGGCCAGGGCGGCGCAAAGGAACAGCGCCCAGTGCGGCGCCTGCAAGCGGGTGCACAGCAACAGCGCCAGCAAGGCGCCGCCGCCCAGCCCGGCCGCCAAAGGCAGGACCCGGCCCTGGCCGAAGCGGTCCACCAGGCGCGAGACCTGGGGCGCGCAGAACGCCGTGGCCAGGGCGAAGGTAGCTGCCACCGAACCGGCCAGGGCGTAGCCGCCGTGCAGTTGCGCCAGCATGGTGATCAGGCCGATGCCGGTCATGGAGATCGGCATGCGCGCGATCATGCCGGCCAGCACGAACGCCCGGCTGCCGGGGGCCTTGAACAACTCGCGGTAGGGGTTTGCCATGTACAACGACTCCTTGGGGGTCCTCAGGGCGGCTTTGCAGTAGCTACACATACGCCGCGTATGTTAAAAGCATGAAAACATACGCCGCGTATGTCAATCCATCATGTGTTGGAGAATTGTTTTCATGAGCAGCCGCCCGCGCGCCGAAATGATCGAGGCCACCCGCGCCAAGCTGATTGCCAGTGCCCGCCTGGCCTTTGCCCGCCTGGGCTACGCCAAGACATCCATGGACGACCTGACCGCCGAAGCCGGGCTGACCCGAGGTGCCTTGTATCACCACTTCGGTGACAAGCAAGGCCTGCTGGCCGCGGTGGTGGAGCAGATCGACAGCGAGATGGACGCCCGCCTGGACCGAGTCAGCGACCAGGCCGGCGATCCCTGGGAAGGTTTCACCCGGCGCTGCCGGGCCTACCTGGAGATGGCCCAGGAGCCGGAAATCCGGCGTATCGTCCTGCAGGACGCCCGGGCCGTGCTCGGCGAACGCCTGCCGGACCAGGAACACTGCATCGACTCCCTGGGCCGGCGCCTGCAAGCCCTGGCCGAGGCCGGGATCATCAGCCCCGCGCCAAGCCAGGCCCTGGCCCGCCTGGTCAATGGCAGCCTGGTGGACACCGCGCTGTGGATCGCCGCCGACGCAGCGCCCGGACAACGCCTGGAACAAGCGCTGCTGGGCCTGGAACTGCTGCTGCGGGGATTGCGCGCCAAACCCTGAAATGAACTCCCGGGACGCTGCGCAGGTCAGCTCAACAGAAGCCGGGCGTCCTCGCCTGGCCTGACCTTCGCCCCGCTCATCGCCTGTGGCATGGGCCTGAACCCGGAGTCTTGCGGCCATGGCTGAGCAGCATCCTGCGACCCAGCGTCCCATCGACGCCCACGGCATCATCGGCGACATGCGCAGCGCCGCCCTGGTGGACGACCAGGGCAGCATCGACTTCTTCTGCTGGCCGGAATTCGACAGCCCGACGATCTTCTGCGCCCTGCTGGACAGCCCCAGCGCCGGGATCTTCCAGCTGGCGCCAGCGCTGGCCAATGCCCGCCGCCAGCAGATCTACCTGCCCGACAGCAACGTCCTGCAGACCCGCTGGCTGGGCAACGAGGCGGTGGTGGAAGTCACCGACCTGCTGGCCATCGATGAAGACGTCGAGCTGCTGCCGCTGCTGATCCGCCGGGTCCGGGTGGTCAGCGGCCGGGCCAGGCTGCACCTGCACTGCGCGCCACGGCTGGATTACGCCAGGGCCACCACCCAGGCACGGATGGACGACGCCGCGGTGTGCTTCCAGGCCCCCGGCCAGCCCGGCCTGCGCCTGGTGGGCGACCGGCCGCTGCAACTGGAACAGGACGCAGCCGTGGCCGAATTCTTGCTGGAACAAGGCCAGAGCGCCGAGTTCATCCTCGGCGGCAGCGACGATCCGCGGGTGCAGTGCGGCGCCGGCGACCTGCACCTGAGCCGCACCTTGCGGTTCTGGCGCGATTGGATCGGGCGCTCCAACTACCGTGGGCGCTGGCGCGAGATGGTCAATCGCTCGGCCCTGGCGCTCAAGCTGCTGACCTCCAGGCGTCATGGCGCGATTCTCGCCGCGGCGACCTTCGGCCTGCCGGAAAGCCCGGGCGGGGTACGCAACTGGGACTATCGCTACACCTGGGTGCGCGATGCTTCGTTCACCGTCTACGCCTTCATGCGCCTGGGCTACGTCGAGGAAGCCAACGCCTACATGCGCTGGCTGCGCGGGCGGGTCAGCGACTGCCATGGCAAGCCGACGAAACTCAACGTCCTGTATGGCATCGACGGGCGCCAGGAACTGCCGGAAGCGGAGCTTGCGCACCTGTCCGGCCACGGCGGCGCACAGCCGGTGCGTATCGGCAACCAGGCCTACGAACAAGTGCAGCTGGACATCTTCGGCGAGCTGCTGGATGCGGTGTACCTGGTGAACAAGTACGGCGAAGGAATCTCCCACGAGGGCTGGAAACACACGGTGCAGGTGGTGGACCGGGTCTGCGCCGGCTGGCAGCACAAGGACGTGGGAATCTGGGAGATGCGCGGCGAGCAGCATCACTTCCTGCATTCGCGGCTGATGTGCTGGGTGGCGGTGGACCGGGCCATCCGCCTGGCCTCCAAGCGCTCGCTGCCGGCGCCCTTCGCCCGCTGGGACCAGGCCCGCCAGGCCATCTACGACGACATCTGGAGCCAGTTCTGGAACGAAGAGCGCGGGCACTTCGTCCAGCACATCGGCAGCACCGCCCTGGACGGCTCGATGCTGTTGATGCCGCTGGTACGCTTCGTCGGTGCCCGTGATCCACGCTGGCTGTCCACCCTGGAAGCCATCGAGAACAGCCTGGTACGCGACGGCATGGTCTACCGCTACCGCAACGACGACAGCCGGATCGACGGCCTGGACGGTACCGAGGGCGCGTTCGCCGCCTGCTCGTTCTGGTACGTCGAATGCCTGGCCCGGGCCGGGCGCCTGGAGCAGGCGCACCTGGAGTTCGAGCAATTGCTGCGTTATGCCACCCCCCTGGGCCTGTACGCCGAGGAGTTCGACCCCCACGGCCGCCACTTGGGCAATACACCCCAGGCCCTGACCCACCTGGCGCTGATCAGCGCGGCCTGCTTCCTCGATCGGCGCTTGAGCGGCGACAAGGAGGTCTGGCAACCTTGAGGGCCGCCTGTGAGCACAGGCGCCCTCCTCCCACAGGCCCAATGGATGTGCCCATGCCCGACTCACCGATCATCGCCCTGATGATCCACGCCGCCGACTGGCGCGCCGCCACCGACTGGTACGCCCAGGCGTTTCCCCAGGCCCGCCGGGTACGGCATGAACCCGACGATTTCGGGCACCTGCAACTGGGCGAGCTGACGCTGGAAATCGTCCCCAGCGACGCCAAGGTCGGCCAGGGCCCGGCGGGCAGCGTGGTGTACTGGCGCGTCGCCGACCTGCCCGGCGAGCTGCAGCGCCTTGTGGCCCTGGGCGGTCGCTTGTATCGCGGCCCCATGGCCATCGAAGGTGGCGAGTGGATCTGCCAGGTGCAGGACCCCTGGGGCAACTGCATCGGCCTGCGCCAGCCGGCGCCCTTGGCCTGAGATGAAAAATGGCGCACCTCTTTCAAGCAGCGTGTCCACAGCAGCGACCTGCAAGTGAAGCCGGTGCGGCGAGCGACACCGCGCTAGAATCCGCCCCTCGACTTTCCCTTGGGGCCCCCTCATGAGCCTGGAGTTGCACCTTGAAGCCGACAAACGCCTGACCACGGCGCTGCTCGGCCGTCTGCTGGAGGGTCTTGCGGGAGCCGAAATGGCCCCAGCGTCCGGAGGCCTGCAGGCGACCTTCCCATCAGGGCTGAGCCTTGACAACGAGGATTCGAACCTGGAGCCCGAAATCCGCGCCGAAGACCGCAAAGGCTGCGACTTCGCCGTCGGCCTGCGCTGCTACTTGCGCATCAAGGGCCCCGAACCCGAGGGCCACAGCGCCCTGGATGACCTGCGACGACTGCTGGACAGCATTGCCCAGAACAGCGAGGCGCTGTTCATCCTCTCGTTCCAGTACGAATCCACGCTCTACTGGCGCGACGCCGACGGTCTGCATGAAGTCTGAGCCACGAAACCACCACGAGTGACACCACCCCGATGAAAACACTGGTCGCCCTGTTTGCCCTGCTGTTCAGCAACGTCGCCCTGTGCGCCTCGTTCAGCGACTCCCCCGAAGCTCTGGTGCGCCAGTTCATTGCCGACTATCAGCAGTGGAGCGACAACGCCAGCGCACGCCAGCCGGTGGACGCGCCCCTGCAATCGCTCGACCTGGCGCAGCAGGAGTACGCCCGGTTGCTGGCCAAGTTCTGCCTGCCGGGCTTCCAGGGCCAGCCGATTGCCTTCACCTCCCCGGCCAGCCACGGCACGGGCTATGAGCAAGTTCTCTCGAGCAGCCGTACCGGTGATCGCGCGCTGGTGAAAACCCGGGCGATCACGCCCGGTACGGGGTTTGCCGCCGATTACCACTACCAGCTGATCTTCCGTGACCAGCGCTGGTACCTCAGCGAAGTGTTCTACGTGGACGATGAGGGCCAGTACGAATCGCTGTAGATCACCTGCAAGCCATTTTTACGCTAGGGTGTTGCGAGCCACCGAACTCCGGAGTCGCCATGCCCAGCCCAGCCGCCCTGCATCACGCCACCACTGCCAGCCTGCATATCGCCTACGAGGAACACGGCCCGCGTGGGGGCGAGCCGGTGATCCTGCTGCACGGTTTTCCCTACGATCCACGGGCCTACGACGAGATCGCCCCGCCCCTGGCCGAACGCGGTTATCGAGTGATCGTGCCGTACTTGCGCGGCTATGGGCCGACGCGCTTCACCCACCCGGGGATCATGCGTTCCGGGCAACAGGCGGCACTGGCCCAGGACCTGCTGGAGCTGATGGATGCCCTGCAACTGCCCACGGCCACCCTGGCCGGCTACGACTGGGGCGGACGCGCGGCGTGCATCGTCGCGGCACTCTGGCCGCACCGGGTGCGCGGCCTGATGAGCGCCGACGGCTACAACATCCAGGACATCGCCAAGGCCTGTGAGCCCCGGGCTCCGGAAACCGAGCTGCGGCTCTGGTACCAGTACTACTTCAATACCCAGCGCGGGGTGGACGGCCTGCGCGCCAACCGCCGGGAATTCTGCGAGCTGCTGTGGCGCCTGTGGTCGCCGACCTGGCAACAAGGGCCCGGGCTCTATGGGTTGAGCGCGCCGTCCTTGGACAACCCGGATTTCGTCGAGGTGGTGATCCACTCCTATCGCCATCGCTTCGGCTACGCCCCGGGCGATCCGGCGCTGGAACCCATCGAGCAGGCGCTGCTGGCCCAGCCGCCGATCCAGGTGCCGACCATCGCCCTGTGCGGCGCCGACGATGGCGTCGGCGCGCCACTGGTGCCGGACCCCGACGGCCCGCAGTTCACCCGCGGTTATGAACGGCGGATCTTGCCCGGGGTCGGCCACAACGTGCCCCAGGAGGCGCCGCAAGCCACCCTCGAGGCCCTGCTGGAGCTGCTGCAAGACGCTTGAAGAGCGCGACTGGCGCACGCCATGGCGGGGGAAAAATCGGTACACTGCGCGGCCTCGATCCCCCCACAGGACATGGAATGTTATCCGCCGCCTCTTCTTCACGCCCTGGCCTGCGCCGGGGCCTGGTGCTCTGGCTGTACGCCGCCGGCGCCGGCCACTTGCTCGCCGGCCTGCTGCTGACCTGGGCCGGCCACCAGGCGCTGTTCAACGACTACCTGGCCACTATCGAACAAGCCTTCTGGGGCGCCGCCGCCCCGGCGCCGGCCCGGGCCCAGCAGGTCTGGTGGCTGGGCCTGTTCGGCGCCACCCTGCAAAGCTACGCCCTGTACCTGCTGGCCCTGGTGTACCTGGGCGATCGCCTGCGCGCGCCGGCGGCCTGGGCCTGGCTGATGGCCGGGATCGTCCTCTGGGCGCCCCAGGACATGTGGCTGTCCTGGCAGGTGGGCATGTCGTCCCATCTGTGGATCGACAGCTTCGCCCTGCTGGTGCTGCTGCCACCTTTGGCCTGGCTGTACCGCCACGACCGCCTTACCTCTCGCTCTCTTTCGTAAAAGGATTTCATCATCGTGGCTGACTTGCCGTTCCTGCAGTGGGCCGTCGCCCTGCTGCTCGCCCAAGGGGTGCTGGGCGCCCTGGACACCCTCTACCACCACGAACTCACCGTGGCCCTGCCGCAACGCCACAGCGCGCGCAAGGAACTGAGCATCCATGCCCTGCGCTCGTGCTTCTACGGCGTGCTGTTCATGGGCATCGCCCACCTGGCGTTCCAAGGCATCTGGGCCTTGGTGATCGCCCTGCTGTTCGCCCTGGAGATCGGCCTGACCCTGTGGGACTTCGTGGTCGAGGACCGCAGCCGCAAGCTGCCGGCCATCGAACGCATCATGCACACGGTGCTGGCGATCAACGCCGGCGCCTTCTTCGCCTTGTACGGCCTGCAACTGCTGGAATGGTCGCGCTTGCCCAGCGCCCTGGCCCCTATCGACCTGGGCTGGCAGGGCTGGGCCCTGAGCCTGTTCGCCGTGGGCGTGAGCGCCTCGGGGATTCGCGATGGCCTGGCGGCCCTGCGCCTTCAACGCCAGGGGCAGGCGATCAATCCGTTCACCGGCGGCGCAGGCAAGCGGGTGCTGGTCACCGGCGGCACCGGCTTCATCGGCGAAGCGCTGGTCAACCAGTTGCTCGACGCCGGCCACACGGTCAGCGTGCTGGCCCGGGACCCCTTGCGCGCCGCCTACCTGTTCGACGGTCGCGCCCGCTGCCTGCGCTCTTTGGACAAGCTGGGCCACGGCGAAGCGTTCGACGTGATCATCAACCTGGCCGGCGCCCCGGTGGCCGGGCCGCGCTGGTCGGCCAAGCGCCAGGCACAACTGCTGGCCAGCCGGGTCGGCACCACCGAAGGCCTGCTCAATTGGCTGCAACACGCCCAGCACAAGCCCGCGCTGTGGATCCAGGCCTCGGCCATCGGCTTCTACGGGGTGCGCGATGCCAGCCAGGAACTGGATGAAGATGCCGCGCGCGGCGAAGGCTTCATGGCGGATTTGTGCGCTCGCTGGGAGTCCTCGGCCGAGCCCGCCAAACGCTTCGGCGTACGCCAGGTGGTGCTGCGCCTGGGTATCGTGTTCGGCCCCGGCGGCGCCCTCAAGCCGTTGCTGATGCCCTTCTACTTCGGTTTTGGCGGGCGCATGGGCGATGGCCGGCAGATCATGAGCTGGGTGCACCGCGACGATGTGCTGCAAGTGATGGCCCGCGCCATGCGCGATGAATCCCTGGAGGGCACTTACAACCTGGTGGCCCCGGATGCCGTGAGCCAGGGGCAGTTCGCCGAGAGCGTCGGCCAGTTGCTCAAGCGCCCGGTATGGCTGCATGTACCCGCAGCGCCGGTGCGGGCCCTGGCCGGGGAAATGGCCCAGCTGTTCTTCGATGGCCAGAAGGTGGTGCCGGCGCGGCTGTTGCAGGCCGGCTACCGCTTCCGCTACCCGACCCTGGACAGCGCCCTGCGCGACCTGGCCTGAACCGAGGAGCCTCGATGAGCAAGCCCCTGTTGTACTTGCTGGCGGGTAACGGCAGCGCCAGCGACTGGTGGGACGATGCCGTACCGCACTTTCGCCATTATCGAGTGCAAACCCTGGAACTGCCGGGGTTCGGCGACAACCCTCAGCCACCGTGCGACGACTTGGGGCAGTACGCCGAGGCCCTGCTGGCGCTGACCGCCCCGGGCAACGCCATCGTCGCCGTGGGCATCAGCGCCCTGGTGGTGCTGCACGCCTTGCAGCGCCGTCCCGGGCACTTCTCCCGCAGCGTGCTGCTGTCGCCGGTGGGGGCCTTCCTCTGGCAGCGGCGCCTGCCGGCGTTGATGTCGCCACTGCCGGTGCGGCTGTTGATCCACCGCTTGCTCGGCCAGCGTCCGGTCTGGTTCGCCCACAAGTTCTCACGCCAGCGCTGGAGCCCCCAGCAGTACCAGCGCATGGGCGCAGGTTATGCCCGCTGCCGGGCCTTCGTGCCGCTGTGGGAGCAATTGCGGGCCGACACCGCGCTGCCGCTGCTGGAGTGGATCGAAGACCCGGTGGAGCTAGTCTGGGGTGATCAGGACCAACTGCTCGGCAGCGCCCAGGCCGCGGCCTGGAGCGCGATCCTGGCCCGCGCCGACCTGCGAGTCAGCCTGCGTCCGGGTTGGGGCCACTACCCGTGGATCGATGCGCCGGCCGAGTTCGCCGCCTGGATCGAGGCGCCCAACGATGGCTTCGTCGCCCACACCAAGGGCGGGCGCCTGCATCTTGCGCAATGGGCCGGCCAGCCGGTGCCGGCCGCCCTGAGCCTGGAGAGCGCCGAGGATCCGCGCCTGCCATCGCTACTGGCCAGCCAGCCCGATGCCCTGTGGGCCGTGCGCTCCTCCAGCTATGGCGAAGACCAGGCCGACTCGGCCAACGCCGGGCTCAGCACCACCTACCTGCGGGTGGCCGCCAGCGAAGTGGCGTCACGCATCGACGAGCTGCGCCAGAGCGGGGTCGAGGAAGTGGTGGTGCAGCGTTTCGTCCAGCCGGTGCTGTCGGGGATCGCCTTCGTGCGCCACCTGGCGGTGGAACTGGAATGGGTCGAGGGCCATCTGGAAAGCCTCGCCGATGGTCAGGCCAGCCCCGAGCGAGCGGTGCTGTCACGCCTGGGCCCGGCCTGGGAAAGCGGCACCTTCGCCACGCGCCACGGCCTGTCTGCCAAGGCCTTGTGGGACTTTCTGCAAGGGGTGCTGAAGGTTTTCCACTACGTCCCCGGCGACATCGAGTGGGCCTGGGATGGCCAGCAAATGTGGCTGCTGCAATACCGCCCGATCAGCGACTACGGCTGGCGCCGGCACCTGACCGCGGCCAACATCGCCGAGATCCTGCCACCGCAACCCAGCCGCTTCGTCGAGTACGGCCAGCGCCGGGCAGCAGCCAGCATCCCGGCGATCATGGCCCGCTGGGACAGCCGGGTACTGGAGAACAACGAGCCGTTTACCGCCCTGTTCGGTGGCGCCTCCTACATCAACAACGACCTGTTCCTGGCGCGCCTGGCGGATTGGGGCCTGCCCTCCTCCGGTTATGCCGCCGAAGTCGGTGGCGCGGCCCCGGCCCTGCCCTTGCGGCCCCGGCGCCTGCTGCGCTCGCTACCGCGGCTGCTGCGCATGCAGTTCATCGCCCGCAGCCACCTGCTGACCCTGGAACCAGGCCTGCGGCGCTTCGAACGGGAACTGGCGCAACTGCGCGAGGCCGGGGCCTCGGGCCAGCAACTGGCGGACTGGTTCAGCCGCTTCTACGTGTTCGTGGTCCAGGGCAACCTGTGCATCGCCACGGCCCTGGCCAGCAGCGGTGGCGCCCTGCTCGGTCGCCCGCCCACCGCCTACGACAACCTGGAGCACAGCCCCCATCGGTTGCCCTGGGAAACCGATCCCGGCACTGCGCGCCCGGCATGCGCGCCGCTGCCATTGCAGGCGTTCCCAAGCTGGAGCCCCGCCGTCGCCCTGGCCCATCGCCTGGGCCTGCCGGGCATGCGCGGCTACTACCTGCAAGTGCGCGAATGGTACCGGGACAACCTGATGCGCCTCTTCATGGGCCTGCACCATGCACTGCCCGAGGCCGATCGCGACTACTGGTTCGCCCCCCACGAACAGGTGCGCAGTCGCGGTGGCAGCTTCTGGCAGGACGGCCGCGAGGGCAGCGAGCAGGCCAGTGGCTTCATGATCTACCCGGGCCAGGCCCAGGGCATCCTCGGGGTGGACATCCTCCTGGAGGACACCCTCGACCCCGGTCGGCATGCCCACTACCAGCAGGCCCGGGCAGTGATCGCACGCATGGGCGGGCGCCTGTCCCATGGCTCGACCCTGCTGCGGGAACTGCGCAAGCCCTCGGCGGTGCTGCCCCAGGTGGATCCGAGCTGGATGGGCCGCGAGGTACGCTATGTCGACGGTCAACTGAACCTGGTCCAGGACTGAAGGCGGCTCAGGAGGACGTGGCGGCGAAACGTTCGCGATAGGCCTGGGGCGTCACGCCCAGGGCCCGCAGCACGCTGCGGCGCAGGGTCTCCTCACTGCCAAAACCGCACTGCACGGCAATGCGCTTGATCGACAAGCCAGTGTCGGCCAGCAAGCGGCGGGCGGTTTCCACCCGGATCAGCTCGATGGCCCGGGCCGGGGTCTGGCCGGTGTCGGCGCGGTAGTGGCGCACGAAACTGCGCTCGCTCATGGCCGCTTGCTCGGCCAGCACCGGCACCGTCAGTTCCCGGTTGAGGTTCTCGGCGATCCAGGCGTGCAGCCCATCGAAACGCCCGCCACCGTTCTGCAGCGCCAGGGTCACGCTGAACTGCGCCTGCCCGCCCGGGCGCTTGAGGAACACCACCAGTTGCCGGGCCACTTCCAGGGCTGTCTCGCGCCCCAGGTCAGCCTCCACCAGGGCCAGCGCCAGGTCGATGCCGGCAGTGACCCCGGCCGACGTCCAGACCGGGCCGTCGTTGATGAAGATCGGGTTGGCCTCGACCCGCAATTGCGGATAGGCCTCGGCCAGTTGCTCGCAGCGAGTCCAGTGGGTCACCACCCGCCGGCCATCCAGCCAGCCGCTGGCCGCCAGCAGGAAAGCCCCGGTACAGACCGAGGCCACCCGCCGTGCCGACCCCGCCCGGGTCGCGACCCAGGCCACCAGTTGCGGGTCACGGGCGGCCGCGTAGACCCCGCCGCCACCGGCCACGATCAAGGTATCGCATGCCTGCTCCAGGCCCGGCAGGGGGTCGGCCAACAACGCCAGGCCCGACGAACTGAGGGTCGCCCCGCCCGGGCTTGCCACCACCCGGGGGTTATAGGGTAACGGCAGCCCCCGCTCGCGGGCCCGGTCATTGGCCGAGGCGAACACCTGCAAGGGCCCGGTGACATCCAGCAACTGGGCGTTGGCAAAAGCCAGGACAAAGACGTTTTTCGCGGTGCTGGGCATGATTGGCGTAAATCGAGGGCAGGTTGGCGTATGCGCCAAATCCTAGAAGGCTAGAGTCAGCTCGTCCACCCCATCGATACAAGGAGCTCGCAATGGCCGTGCAGATCGGTTTTCTGTTGTTCCCAGGCGTCCAGCAACTGGACTTGACTGGCCCCTATGACGTGCTGGCGGCGCTGCCGGATACACAAGTGCATTTGCTGTGGAAGGAGCCAGGGCCGATCAGCTCCAGTGCCGGGATGCTGCTGCAAGCCACCACTGGCTTCGCCGCCTGCCCGCCGCTGGATGTGCTCTGCGTACCGGGCGGGGCCGGCGTCGGGGCCTTGATGGAAGATCCACAAGTGCTGGATTTTCTCCGCCAGCAGGCCACCCAGGTGCGTTACCTGACCTCGGTCTGCACCGGTTCCCTGGTGCTCGGCGCCGCCGGCCTGCTACAGGGCAAGCGGGCCACCACCCACTGGGCCTACCACGAGTTGCTGGCGCTGCTGGGGGCCATTCCCGTCCATGAACGAGTGGTGCGCGATGGCAACCTGTTCACCGGCGGCGGCATCACCGCGGGCATCGACTTCGCCCTGACCCTGGCCGCCGAGCTGTTCGACCCACAGACCGCGCAGCGGGTGCAACTGGATCTGGAATACGCCCCGGCCCCCCCCTTCGACGCTGGCAGCCCGGACACCGCCCCCGCAACCCTGGTGCAACAAGCCCGCCAGGCCACCACGGCCTCCCTGAACAAGCGTCGGGAAATCACCCTGCGCGCCGCCGCCAGGTTGCAGGCCGGCTGATCCGGCAATCGTCAGGCGTGGCGTACCGGGCCGTGGCGGTCGCTGGCCAGCAAGGAGTCGATACCGCCATCACCGTAGACCCGCTCGACCCTGGAGATCACCACCTGGTAACCGGCGTACCAACGCCGGTACTGGCGCTTGGCGGCAAGGTGCCGGGGGTCGCGGGCGAAAGCCTGGATCGACGCCTCGTCCTCCCAGTAGTAGCTGGCGTTGACCAGGCCCTGGCCAGCGTTGGCCCAGGACTGGGCACCGACGAAACCCGGCAGGCTGGTGGCGACTTCGTCGATGATCGCGCTCAGGCGCTGGAACTCTTCGTCGGCCTGGCCGGGCTTGTAGATAAAGGCGGCGATGTACATGTTCGGACTCCATTGGGGAAAAATCAGCTCGGCTGGGTCATCAGCGCCAGGCGCAAGGCCAGGGCCAGCAACACCACCGCCAGCAGCCAGGACTGCAACCTGGCAACACCTGCCGTACGAGCGGCCAGGCCACGGCCCAGGGCGGCACCAAAGACTCCCAGGCTGGTATGAAAGACGCCGCTGACCAGGGTCAGGACCAGGCCCAGGACCACCAGTTGCCAGGCGATGCTGCCCTGCCCGGGGCTGACGAACTGCGGCAAGAAGACCATGAAGAACAACAGCGCCTTGGGGTTGAGCAGGCTGTTGCCCATGGCCCGGACGAACACCGTGGCCAGCGGCACCCGGGGCGTGCCGGCAAGGTTCAAGCCAGCCCTGCTGCCCAGGGCCTTCCAGGCCAGCCACAAGAGGTAGGCGACCCCGGCGTAGCGAATCAGGTCCAAGGCCGGCGGCCAACTGGCCACCAGGGTGGTGACGCCAGTGGCGGTGAGCAGGGTCAGGCAGATATCCGCGACCCCGATCCCCAGCCC